>NZ_AKIF01000136.1 GCF_000269905.1 Alkalibacillus haloalkaliphilus C5 | reverse complement strand
AGTTAGACAGCTATACAGAGATCAATGAATTAGATACACAACAAATCATTGAAGGGGTAAGTCTGGATCCTCGAATCGGAGATCATTACAACAACCCTTCATTTGGTTACGGTGGCTACTGCTTACCGAAAGACACAAAGCAGTTATTAGCAAACTTTGAAGATGTACCGAATAACATCATTACAGCAATTGTCGACGCTAATGACACAAGAAAAGGCCATATTGCTGACAGAATTTTATCAAGAAACCCTGAGAAAGTCGGGATTTATCGCTTAACGATGAAGACAGACTCTGATAACTTCAGACAATCAGCCATCCAAGGTGTAATTGAACGCCTACAATCAAACGGTGTCGAGATCGTCATCTATGAACCATCACTAACTGAAGATGAATTCGAAGGTTCAAAAGTAGTTAACGATTTTGATGAATTCAAGTCTATATCTGATGTAATCGTAGCTAACAGGTTATCGGAAGAGTTAAAGGATTGTAAGGATAAAGTTTACACAAGAGATGTTTTTAGTAGAGATTGATTAATAGTAACCTTGTAAAGCCTTTTACAGGATCCTTTACAAGGTTACTATTATTATTAAGATACATAAAAGTGTGAGTGGTCTATAAATCTTTATGATCACATTTGTAGTGAAGAAAATGAAGGGATGAATTGACTTGCGGAATTATTTTATATTTTTGTTAATTGGCTTATTCTTTCTGATTTCTGCATGTGAGGAAAGTGCTGTAGAAAAAGAAGACTCATTAGAAAATGATCAAGAAAAAGAAGAAGAGGTCGCTTCCGAAGAGGAAAAAACAAATAACGAGTTGAGTTTAGAAGAGGTACGAGAAATTATAGAACAACGAGAGGAAGAAGAAGAGAAAATTCTCGAACAAGTTCTTGATAACCATTTTCATGATTTTTCTGGTGTTAACTGGGGTGTTGAAGTAGGAGAAGATGATCAAGAGTTCGATAAAGCAGTAGGCATTGTCAGAGAAGAACTTTCCGAAGTAATGACTGCTGATATGCTGGATGAAGAAGCTGAAACAATTACTATTGCAACATTTTGTGAATGTGACGCGTATTATAGTGGAATGGAGTCTGTGGACGCGAGACTGGAAATTGTTGAACAGACTGAAGAGTATTTTCAAGTTAAGTTTTTGTCAATCGAACCAATGGGAATGGACGAACAAGGTGGAATACAAAATGTATGGGATTTTAAATTAGAAGATCAGGATACTTGGAAATTAGATCAAAAACAAGCGATCTCCCCAGAAGAGGAACCACTTAATTTAACTGTTGATGATATGAAAGAAGTTTATAATAACTGGGGTAATTCGGTCGAATTTGTTGAAGAAAGAGAATATGAGGATGAGAATTACCTTGTTTTTAAAGATAGCAATGATTTCTATAATGTGTGGAATGTGAAAGATGCATCAACAAATTATGATCTGCGCTCTGAATATAATGATGATGAATAAATAATTCCATTATAACCAAAAGGACAGCCTAGTAAGGAGTGGCTGTCCTGTTAATTTATATTCACATTTGGAGGCTAGAATAGGAGTTAAATTTTAGTTCGTAAACCAATCATGTAGATCATCTGATTCGATGGAGATATCAAGATTATCAACATTAGGGTTATGATAACGGTCCCGTTTATAAAAAATAACAACACCGTCTTCTGATGTATCAATGGTACCATCTTCTACAATCCATCCGCCGTTCGGCATTGTATGTGTGTCATGCTCACTTACGACTCTATACAAGCCAGCTTCATACTCTGTGATCGAAAAGTCACCAACTGCTTCAGAGAAATTCTCATCATCTGTAATATAGACATTAATTTCTTTCAGACCATCACTTTTAGTTTCGAATTCTATTTCTTGGTTAGATGTCGTATGATGATTCCAATCAAATGAGGACGACTTCCAATCAATTTCCCCAGTATACATTGGCCCGTCATTATCTTCACCATCTACTTGTGTGGCTACCACCTCTAAAGCAATGTCACCTGTTGCTCCTTGAAAATCAATGTCATTATCCCCGTGAGGCCAATTAACTAGAATTCGATATTGTTCTGTGTCATTCTCTGGCATGAATGTTTCTGAATGGTCTACTTCTTCCCAATCATCATTGATCATTCTTTCCATAGTAAGTACAACTGGAGAATCTCCATCACTAGGGAATAAGTCTCCGCTAGCATTCAAATTAACACTGTATTCTACAGGAAGTTCAGTATTGTTTTTGTTAATATTAAAAGAGTAGACTTCTCTTTGTTCCATACCTGGATAAAGATCTTCACCTAGATCAAAATCTCCATTACCAATTGTTTCTCCATTACTATTAACGACATCGACATCAAAAGTGGCTGCTGTTGCAGTGTTGTCCTCACTTGAAAACTCTGATGTAAAGTAAGCAATCGTTCCCGATAAAGCAATGGCGAAAACCAAAGCACCAAGTAAGATAAATAGTTTTGTCTTCTTTCTCATAAATATTCCTCCCTATTTAATAAATCTCTTCAATAGATTTTTTGACAATTAGTTTTTTAATTCACCTCCTTTAGTTTTGTTTTCACTTTCTGTTAATAGTAGTTTTTTTATAGGACTATAACCAAAACTGGTTAAAAGAATCATAGATAAAGTAAAAACACCAAAAGGACCTTTCAGAAAATCCAATATATAACCAGCTTTAGGTATAGACAATGAAAGTTTCCCAATCACTTCTTCATTGGAAACGTATTGACGATCAGGGGTCTTATTAGCATCTCCTTTTGTTTCATAATGAGTTATTCCGTTCTTCTCGAAGACACCAATCACACGGTGAGTTACGAGATTATTTTGCTTACCCTGAAAGGTAATGACATCCCCCTCTTTAACTTCAGAATCATTTCTTATGATGATAATATCTCCAGGTGATAGATGGGGTTCCATACTACCTGATAGGACATTTAGAATATCGAAACTTAATATTGAAGTTGTCTCTTGCTGGTCAGATTGAATTAAATTGGAGAAAGCTAGTAAATAGATGAAAAGCAGTATGATTAGAAGACTATTGAATATCCATTTAACTATTTTTTTGATCATTTCGTAATCTCCATTCCTACTTTTGATACCTGTATTTACTCACATTGTATGGACAAGTTATGGATTATATGTCCTACTTTTATGGAAATACAAATTTTCTCGTGCACCTTTTCCTAAGATCTTCTTAACGGCTGGCGATAAATTATCAAACCTGATGGTATGTGGAACACCACCCATGTGAATAAACCACATTCTTTGTAATCCTTCCAGTAAACATTCTGTGTTTTTCGAAGGAAAAACTACAACCACATGAAGTAGAAGGATATGAGCGTAGTGACGGAACTCAAGATGATGACTATTGGCGAGATGGTGATGGAGATACTTCAGTTGACTTAACAGTAGAAGAAGGTGGCGGATATTTTCGTTCGAATCCAGATCGCTCATGAGTCTTTTACGCTTTTGAAGAAAGTTTAATAAAATATGATGACCATTTAGGCTTATCTCCATTTACGAGATGAGCTTTTTTGCGTTTTATGGAGTAGATTCCGCCAGTTGATAAGGCCATAATTTCTCACCTTAAAGTAATGAAGGTCATAAGAAAATGATTTTTACAACAATATAATTTTGTTGAGAGAATGGGCGAATCCCTAATGTAAGAAAGCATGGTTAATTTGGTTGGATTATGTAGTCTTGCTTTGGGATTTTTTATTGTTCTTAGAGTCTTCCAATATGAATAATCATAATATAGGTTCAGTAGAATTTGGTGATGCCCCTCTTCATCCATTTCTGACCTTCTTCAGCAAAGTAGAAACCTTTAATGAGGTTAATTAATACAATCTATAAGAATTATACATTTACATCTCCTTATCTCTATTTTAATAATCACTTAACAATCATCATTTAGAATTGTTAACACAAACAAATTAAATAATAACTTAAAGAAAGGTAGGAGGGGGAAGTCATGAAGTTTTTTAATTGGAAACTTTTAAGTTTAATTTTTAAGGGGGAAAAACATGAGAGTTAAGTTGTTGTCAGTTTTAGTCGTTCTTACATTGGTGCTTACGGCTTGTGGAGACGAGAGTGGTAGTGATGAAGATGTAGAGATCAGTTTTTACTTTCCTGTAGCAGTTGGTGGTCCGATTGCAAACATCGTGGATGATCTTGTTGAAGAGTTTGAGGAAGAGAATCCAAATATTACAGTGAATGCTAACTTTGGTGGAAGTTATGCAGAAACAATGACTCAAGTCATGGCATCCGTTCAGGGTGGAAACCCTCCAGAACTCGCGGTTTTGTTTTCAATTGATTTATTCACTTTACTAGATATGGATGTTATTGAAGAGTTAACACCAATATTTGATGAAGAATATTTCGATGATTTTTATGAAGGGTTTATGGCGAATTCGTCCATAGACGATTCGGTATACAGCCTACCATTCCAAAGAAGTACTATTGTTTACTATTACAATAAAGATGCATTTGAAGAAGCTGGTTTAGACCCTGAACAGCCACCGACGACTTGGGATGAGATGGTTGAATACGGTCAAGCTCTAACAACTGATGATATGTGGGGGCTGGAGATTCCGAGTACAGGTTATCAGTACTGGATGTTCCAAGCTTTAGCATTACAAACGGGCGATAATATTATGAGTTATGACGGAACAGAAACATACTTTGACGCTCCACATGCTCAAGAAGCGATGAACTTTTGGATGGATTTAAGCCATGAGCATGAAATTATGCCTAAGGGGATTATTGAATGGGCAACAGTTCCATCGAATTTCTTAAGTGAAAATTCAGCCATGATGTTCCATACGACTGGTAACTTAACTAATGTAAAGGAAAATGCTGAGTTTGACTTTGGTGTATCTTTCTTACCGGCGAACAACCACTATGGAACTCCGACTGGTGGAGGAAACATCTATCTATTTAAAGATATTCCAGATGAAAACAGAGACGCAGCCATTAAATTCATGGAGTTCTTAACTGAACCAGAACGCGTAGCACAATGGTCAATTGATACTGGTTATGTAGCAACACGTGAGTCCGCTTATGAAACTGAAAGGTTACAACAATATGTTGAAGATTTCCCAGAAGCGTTGGTGGCAAGGGATCAGTTAGAGTTTGGTGATAGTGAAATGGCGACATATCAAAACGGTGAAGTCCAACAGATTTTTAATGATAATATTCAGTCAATCCTAACTGGATCACGAAGTATTGAGGAAGGTTTAGAAAGAGCGCAGAGAGAGGCTGAAGAAGTTCTAAAACCATATCAAGAATAATGGTGAAGTATTAAAGAGAAACCCATAGAAGTTTATTTTATGGGTTTCTCAATTATTTCAGCATTAAAGGGGATTGGTTATTAAAATGTTCAAATCAAAAGAGAAGAGGAATAAGCATATTAATTTTTATTTCAAACAGAACATGTTTGCCTATTTACTATTACTTCCGTCATTTATATTTTTAGCTTTGTTTACCTTCTATCCTACTATTAAATCAATTCAACTAAGCTTTTATAGTGGACCGTTAACACGTTTAGAGTTTAGTGGATTAGATCAGTACGTAAATGTTATGAATGATGAAATTGTAAGGCAAGTGTTATTAAATAATATTATTTTTACATTGGTGACTGTTCCGACCAGTATTCTTCTGGCGATGTACCTAGCAATTTGGTTAAACAAGAAACTTAGAGGGAGTGCATTATTAAGGACTTCGTTTTTTTACCCTACAGTTATTCCATTAATCGCTATTGCCAATATTTGGTTGTTTATTTATACACCACAATATGGACTGCTTGATCAGTTTTTAAGTACTTTTGGCGCTGATGATACTAATTTATTAGGACATCCTAATACAGCTTTAGCGGCAACGATCGTAATGATGATTTGGAAAGATACAGGTTTTTATATGATCTTCTTTTTAGCTGGGTTGCAAAATCTACCGAGAGATGTCTATGAAGCTGCTTTAATTGAAGGTGCTAAACCCTTCCAAACGTTTAGACATATTACATTTCCTCTTTTAATGCCAACCACTCTGTTTGTAATGATTGTAGCAATTACTAATTCATTTAAGAATGTTGACCATCTATACATCATGACTAAAGGTGGTCCTGATAATGCTAGTAATCTATTACTTTACTATATTTATCAAGTGGCATTTACTAACTGGGATTTAGGTAAGGCAGCTGTTTTAACTGTAATTCTTATTGCGATTCTATTAACGATTACAGCATTTAACTACTTCTATTCAGACCGCAAAATACATTACTAAGGAAGGAGGAGTTTCGATGAATCGATTTATAAATTACACAACTATAATTATTTTCGGTTTAGTTTTTGTGATGCCTTTAGTATGGGTGTTTGTTACATCGATTTCACCAGCCAACGAAGTTATTCGTGGTGGTAATCCATTTTGGACTTGGAACCCTACTTTTGAAAATTATGTAGATGCATGGGAAGCTGCTCCATTCCTTAGATACTATTTTAATACGCTTGTGATCGTCTTTGGAATCCTGGGGGTACAGTTAATTACAATTACATTGGCTGCTTATGCGTTTGCTCGATTTGAATTTCCAGGTAAGAATGTTTTATTTATATTGTTTTTGCTTCAGTTAATGATACAGCCAGAAATTTTATTATTCCCAAACTACCAAGTGATGTCTGAACTTGGATTAGTAGATACAAAGTTAGCGGTAATGTTGCCATTTTGGGCTTCTGCATTTGGTGTGTTTTTACTACGTCAGACTTTTAAACAGGTTCCATATGAACTTGATGAAGCATCGAAAATGGATGGAAGTAAGTGGTGTCAAACATTACGACATGTATACATACCCGCTGCAAAGCCAACATATATAGCTTTTTCACTAGTGTCGATCAGTACGCACTGGAGCAACTTTATGTGGCCACTTATTATTACCGATTCAGTTGAGAACCGTCCACTAACGGTGGGAATTGCTTTATTTGCTCAGTCATATGAAACAGGTGCGCAATGGGGAATGGTTTCTGCTGGAACGGTCATGGTCATCCTACCATTATTAATAGCGTTCTTTATTTTCCAAAAGCAATTTGTTTCGAGCTTTATGCATTCAGGGATTAAGTAGGTGATTTTGTGGAGTTATTATTCTTAGGTACCGGCAGTGCATACCCTAGTGAAGAAAGAGATCATACGTCTTTTGCCGTTTCATTGAATAACGGGTATTGCCTAGTTGATGTCAGTGGTAACCCTTGCCGTAAGTTAAAACAGCTAGGTGTTGACCTGAATTCGATTACGAATGTGTTGATCACGCATACTCATATTGACCATATCTATGGATTGCCCGCTCTGTTATGGGGGATGTGGCTTGAGGGTAGAAAAGAACCACTTGTCATTCATTGTCAACAATCAGACGAATCGATCGTGAATAAGTGGTTGGAGACGATTGGTTTTACATCTTGGCAGGCGGAGTTTGAAGTGAAAGTTATGCCATTTAGTAGAAGATTGTTAGAGCCGGTTATTGAAGAGCAAGATGTAATGGTCTCTCCTTTTCCAGCTCATCATTCTGTTGATACGGTAGGCTATAAGTTTATATTAGGTAAGAAAGCAATTGTATATTCTGCTGATAGTACGCCTAATGAAACAATTAAAAAAATGGGTGACATTAATATATTAATTCATGAAGCGACATTCGCCTCAAGTGTTACACATAATCACACTGCTTTAGAAGATTTACTACAGTATTATGATACCGAGCGCATAGGAGACGTTGTGGTCGTACACAGGTCGGATGGTGAGCCTTATCAAGCTGTGCACGATTCATTACCTGTAAAGCTTAAGGAAAGAGTTCATTTAGTTGAAGATTTGGATACTTTTCATTTTTGAACGTTGTAAATTACTGAGACTGC
>NZ_AKIF01000135.1 GCF_000269905.1 Alkalibacillus haloalkaliphilus C5 | reverse complement strand
TGCGAGCAAGAGGGGCGAATTTTGTCGAATGTTGCGTTTGCCGATATAATGAGATTTTCGCCGGATTCTTGATTGCTTTCGCCGGAATATTTAATATTTCGCCGAATTATCAAGATTTTCACTGAAAATCCAGTTTGTTCCAGCAGCTGATGAGAGGCACACTACCTCAGCGTGACAGCGCGCAGGTGCGTTCGCTTAATTATGAGTCGAGTTCGCCTAATTATTTAGAATTTCGCTTAATTATTAAGAACTTCTCCTAATTAATGACAATTTCGCTTAATTATTGCGGCGAGCGCCGATAAAAAGTTCCAAACAAAAAGCTCAACCACATAGCGTGATTGAGCTTTTCTTAATGACTCTCTCTTTTTCTGGTTTTTGGGATGGCTTCTTGATCATTTTCTTAAGCAAGCTAAGGACGGGTTGTTTTCCGCCCAAGACTAATCCTACGATTTCAGCAATAATGTGAATGAGTAAAAATGCTAAGAACGCAATTAAGATTGATGCGCCTAATGGTGAATAACCGAACATAATGGCTAGTGCTCCGAATAGTCCGCTAAATAAGTAGATGACTAAAACAGCAGCACGGTGCGATAGTCCAGCATCAATTAACTGATGGTGAATGTGTTTGCGGTCGGCAGTCATAATGCTCTCACCATTTTTCAAGCGTCGAACGATCGTAAATAGCGTATCGACAATCGGTACGGCTACAACCATTAATGGAATGATGAAACTAAATAGCGCAACGTTTTTAAACAGTCCTAACATTGAGATGATCGCAACCATATAGCCTAAGAATAGCGACCCTGAGTCTCCCATATATATCTTGGCTGGATTAAAATTATAATATAGGAAGCCTAAGTTAGATCCTAATAAAATAATCGCTAGAAATGCAGCTGCAAAGTTCCCTTCTATAAATGACATCACTAAAATTGCTGAAAGTGCAATGCTCGTGACACCTGCTGCTAATCCGTCTAATCCATCAATTAAATTAATTGCATTGGATACGGCTAAAATCCATATAATAGTGACGATGATACTTAAGTTATTTAGCTCAATTTCACCAAATAATGGTATATTAATTTTTTCAATCAGTAATCCTGAAGATACGATAATCATTGCTGCTAATCCTTGGCCAGCTAACTTATATACAGGTCTAAGGTTGAAGAGATCATCAAAGAAACCTGTTAAAAGCATAATGAATGCGCCAACGATAATAGCTAGTTGATGTTCGTGGTCAGGCCAGAACATGATATAAGCTACCATAACACCTGAGAAAATGGCAATTCCACCGAGATATGGCTTATCTTCGGTATGCATTTTACGTTCGTCAGGGCAATCGACTATTCTATACTTAATCGCGATTCTTCTAACGATTGGTGTCATAATCAATGCTGTTATTAGTGCGACAATAAAACTTATTATTAAAATAGTAAAGTTCATTTTAAATCCCTCTTTAATCGAATTGAAGCCCATATACATATTAGCATATGTTGGACTGTAAATAAATGAAAATCAATACCAATCTTACAAAATAGAGTTTGCATAGTTTGTAAAAACATTCTATAATTTATAGAGTTATGATAAGTATATTTTAGAGGGGAATACTACAATGGGTAGAATTGAACAACGTAAAAAGCGTAAAAAGAAACGTTTAAAACGTTATATGTATATATTATTCGCATTGTTTTTAGTTGTTGGTGGTGTCGCTTCGTATTTTGTTTATCAAACGTTACAAGCCGCTAGTAGCTCTTACGATGACTTAGGACGCGAACAATCAGATTTAAGAGATGAAGCTGTTAACATCAGTGATGACCCTTTTTCTGTACTGATTATGGGTGTTGAAGATTATGAATCTGGTGGTGAAACAGGTCGAACGGATTCTTTAATGTTGGTGACTTTTGACCCTGATGATCAGTCAGCTAAGATGTTAAGCATACCGCGTGATACTCGCGTTGATTTCGCTGGAATGGAACGAACTGATAAAATTAACCACGCTTATGCTTTCGGTGGTAAAGAAATGACAATCGATACAGTGGAGAAATTTCTAGAAGTTCCAGTGGATTACTATGTGTCAGTCGACTTTGATGCATTCATACGAATTGTTGACGTATTAGATGGTGTTACGGTCAATGTACCATTCGACTTCGAACAAAAGACGATGGCACCCGACTCATATTACGTCCAGTTTTATGAAGGTGAACAACATGTAAACGGTGAAGAAGCGCTAGCCTTCGTACGTATGAGGAAACAAGACCCTCGGAATGACTTAGGACGCATTGAACGTCAACAAGAGTTTCTTAACGCGTTAGCTGATGAAGCGATGTCGTTACAATCATTAACACGAGTTGATCGAATTGCGGATGTCGTCGGTGAAGAAATTACTACAAACATACGTATTCGCGACGGTTTCAGTATGTTAATGAACTTAAATAACTTTAATCGTGATAATATAGAGTCGGTTGAATTTGATACGTATCACCAAATGATTGGCGGCGTGAGTTATCAGACACCAGACCGGGGTTCTTTAGAAGAAGCTCGAATGGATATTAAAGAGCATTTACAGTTAATTGAGCCAACACCTGAAGAAGATGAAGAGTCTGAAGGTGAAAGTGAGCAGTATTAAGATGGAAGCTTTCCTCAACAGTCGTTGGGGAAAGCTTTTTCTTTTGGTGTGGCGGTGCTTGATAATCGTGGAGCGGAATTAGGCGAACGCCCGATTAATTAGGCGTTCGCTTAATTAATGAGAGTTTCGCTTAATTATTTTAGATTTCGCCCAATTATCGAGAATTTCGCTTAATTATTGTGAATTTCGCTTAATTATCAGACTGAGTTTCTATTTATAAACTCCAATAATAGTACCCTTCTCGCTCACACTCGTTTCGGTCATAGATTTCTTTCACATCGATCAGAACCTTATTATTTTTATTTTTGTAAAGCGTGTGTAGTCGTTCATGTGTGAAGCGTTGTTTAATCTCGTCATGTCCAACTGCGACGATGATCGCATCTAAGTCGTCTAGCTCCTCTTCTCGACTCATTTTCAATCCATACTCAGATTCTACCTCTTCATTTCTTACGAGTGGATCATGAACTAATACGTCAATGTCATAATCGTGCAGCTCTTTAACGATATCGACGACTTTAGAGTTTCTGACATCTTGTACATTTTCTTTAAAAGCAAGTCCAAGAATAGCCACTCTGGCGCGTGATAAGTCTTGTTTAGCTTGTACCATTTTCTTAATGGTATTTGACGCGACATGTTTCCCCATCGCGTCATTAATTTTACGACCGGCTAATACTATTTGTGAATGGTACCCAAGCTGTTCCGCTTTATAAGTGAAATAGTATGGATCAACACCGATACAATGCCCGCCAACTAATCCTGGCGTAAACTTAAGGAAGTTCCACTTCGTCCCAGCCGCTTCAAGAACCGCTTTCGTTGGAATGTTCATCCGATTAAACACCATTGAAAGCTCGTTCATAAAGGCAATATTAATATCACGCTGAGCGTTTTCAATCACTTTTGCTGCTTCTGCCACTTTTATCGATTCCGCTCGGTGTACGCCTGCATCGATTACTGATCCGTATAATTTCGCCACTCTATCTAACGCTTCATCATCAGAACCAGAGGCGATTTTAACAATGTTCGTTATTGTGTTTTGTTGATCACCTGGGTTAATGCGTTCAGGCGAATAACCGACCTTAAAGCCTCCATTTAACTTCAAACCCGACTCTTCTTCAAGAATCGGAACACAGATTTCTTCTGTCGTGCCAGGATAAACTGTAGACTCATATACGACGATTGAACCTTCTCCCATATGTTTGCCAACTGTTCGACTTGCGGCAATGACAGGGTTCAAGTCCGGCGTTTTATCCGTATTAATCGGTGTTGGGACCGACACGATATAAAACTGACAATCTGACAATAGCGATTCCTCATTTGTAAACGTCATAGATGTTTGGCGTAACGCTCCTTCTCCTACCTCTCCTGTTACGTCACTTCCCCTCTTATAATCATTAATTTTGCTTTCATTTATATCGAATCCTACAACGTCATACTTTCTCGCAAGCTCAATCGCTAACGGTAAACCGACATAGCCTAATCCGATTACTGCTACCTTCTCTTTAAACATTTGCATCACCTATACTCTACATACCCAAGTTCAAACATGAATATACCAAAAATTATATTACAAAATTGTATATAGTTTTTCAGTTTAGTTAAGGTTCATTTAAACGGGTTTATTTTTCAAATTGCTAGGTATACCATAGCCCAATAAGTCCACTAGGAGGTGCGACCTTTATGAATTGGTATGACATGTTGAAAGAATACTTTCCAGAAGAAGAATTAAAAACAAAACAACACTTAGATACATTGTTAGCTGAAAAAGATTACTATTATTTAGATTGCAGTGAACAACACGTCTTACTATATGCTGAGTTTCCAAATTTCATATTCGTAGACTATATGTATGTGAGAGGAACAAAGAGGCATAGAGGGATTGGTAAACAATTAATTCATAAATTAAAGGAAAAAGGGAAGACTATAATATTAGAAGCTGAACAACAAGATCCCAATGATCCTGATACGAGTAAGAGATTGCGATTTTACAGTCGAGAAGCTTTTAATAAAGCAGACTGCATTCAGTACACTAAACATTCACTCATTACAGGTGAGAAAGTTAACTTAGATATCTTGTATTGGGATAGTAATGGAGAAGAAAATGAAGTCTCGATTTATATGAAAATGATCCAAATGTACGAGGAGGTTCATACGTTTAAAGAATTTGAGCTTTATAATGACTATCATCCTAAGGCTCATGATGTAATTCATTTAGTAAAAACAGGACGAGATCTACTGAGTTAAGTCTTAAGTGCTAAAAATTGTAATAAACGTTACACAAATGATAATTGTCGAAATAAAAACGTAAGTCCCCTTTAACATTATTTACTAACAAGTTGTGGAATAATACAAACAAGAAACGGGGGTATCACTCATGATGTTTTCAATAACGGCACCATTTAAAAAGCAAAAAAAACAAAATAACGTTAGTTCTAAGAAGCAAGTGAACTATGTAGGGTGCATGCGAAACTCTAGGAAACCAAAAGACTTCTTTAAACTATTATCTCAAGCTTGTGCGCACTATGATTTAACACTCGTCTATTTCAGCCCTAAAGACGTTGATATGGACCGTGGAACAGCAAATGGCAAAGTATTAGTGAATGATGTGTGGGAAGAGCGTGAGGTGGAAATACCGAGATTTATAGATGTGTCTAACTTTTGTTATAAGCACAGATCGGTTATGAACTACCTTGGACAAGTCTCAACACTTTCTAGTGAAAGAATTGGGTCAAAAGCAAAATTGTATAAAGCAATTAAAGAATCAGGTGAATTTGATCACTTAATTATTCCATATATAACAACCGATAGTCCTAAAGATGTTTTTGAGTTTCTCTTTCAGCACCAAGAAGTTATTTTAAAGCCTAAAATCGGCAAAAAAGGTGAGCACATTTATAAAATATCATTTATTGATACAAACCAGTTTATGATTAGTTATGAAACAACTGAGAGGATATTTAATCGTGAAGAGTTAATTAACTTCTTAGCAAACTTAGTAACAAATAAGAAGTACATTTGCCAACGATATATTCATTCCTATGACAATAATCAAAACCCATTTGACTGTCGCATAAGGTTAGAAAAGAACTTAAATGGAAACTGGGAGATTGCAATCAATCTAGTTAGGATATCAAGCAGTCAAAAGGTCGTTTCCAATGTAGCTCAAGGTGGATATGTGTCAGAACTTGAGGCATTCTTAAAAGTGAACTATCCTGATAATTGGGAAACAATTCAAAAGGAAATAAATCAAGTTGGTGAGGAACTTCCTTTACACATTGAAGAGGTCACAGGTAAAACCTTAAACTCCCTTGGTATTGATATTGGTATAGATCAAGATGGAAAACCATTCTTATTTGAAGCTAATACAGCACCCGGTGTTGATTATGCGCTTGGAGAAATTGCGATGTTGAAATCCGGGTATTACTATTACATGTTAAAAAACGTATTAAGAGATGATATGAAAGCTATCTAACGCATTATAAAGGGGTTCCGGATATTCCGGAACCCCTTTATAAAGAATTTATTCAATTTTTTCTATCCAGTTATTTGCTGTCCATCTCTCATTACCATCATAGTAAATTCGATACCATGTGTAATTTGTACCACTTAGAACTGCATCCTCTGAAACTATGTTCTGATTGGAATCTAGACTTAATACTACAAACTCATTATCTGGCAATGCTCCAACTCTATTGCCAGCAGGGTTGTCTCGAATAGTAATTCCATTTCCAGAGTCAACGACATATAGGTTTAAGATTTCTATATAATCTTTAGAAACCCACCCTTTATCACCATTATAATCAATGTATAACCAGTTTCCGCCGTTATCACCTAGAATGTCAATAATAGTTCCATTAGATATTCCGCCAATTCTATCATAGCTAGTTGATGGTCCTTTCCTAAAGTTCAAGCTGTTTGAAACTTGTACTTCCCCAATTACTCCTGATGGGTAGCTCTGTTCAACATGATCTCCCGGGTCCTGTGTATCTTCTGGTGGTGGTGGTACAGATCCATCTGGTCCAGGTTGACTGTTGTAGCTTGGAACATCATACCTTAATACATAGTCATTTATACTATCACCTAGCATACTATGCATCATATTAGCTTGAATTTCTGCCCAGCGAACGTGTGTAGCATATTGCCTACCTAATGAATTGTTATTTGCGGCATATTCAGGGTCCCACTTCATCTTAAATAAAGTATTTTGACCTCTTCCTATATAATTGTTGGAGATTTGTTGCGCTCCTCCAACTACTGCTGCTTCTGGACTAAACCAATCGCGATCAAACGCATATTTCGCTCCACCATTTGTTGGGTCATCATCAAATGCTCCATAGCCGTACATGTTATAAACAATTTGTTCTACATCTGGATGATTCTCATCACGAACAACGTTACCATTCTCTCTTATCACGTTACCTGATCCATCTACACCGACACCTTTTGCTAATGTAGACGTTCCATGTGAAGTTTCATGAAGAGCATGAGCTATTAGGTAAAGTTCATTCAACCCGTACTGTTCTCCTGCTTCAATAAAAGCTCCTCCAGTACCATGTAACGTGCCAGCACCATTTAAAAAGCTACTATTTAATTCTGAGGCTGGTAGATTAGTAGATTCATCTAACAACAAGAACTGAAGATATCCCGATGATCCTTCAGGGAAATTTGAAGGGTTCATATAATATCTAACATTTGCTTCATCAGCATCAATTAATCCAGCACCATCATATTTAGGTGTTCCATGAGATAACTGAATATCAACTGCCCTACTGAAGTTTATGTCATATTCAGAGTAAGTAACCATTGGTTCACTAAGGTCAATCGAGTAAAGCGCTTCTAAAGTCTTATAGTCTGCAATTCCACTAACTGGTAGTCCAAAGTCTTCTTGGAAATCCATAACAGCCTGTTTAGTTTGAGGGCCAAAATAGGTGTTTGGATCGCTCCAATTAGCATAATTGAGAGCATTTAACGCCTCTTTCATTTCTCTTGCCTCTTCACTATATGTTCCCACCTGCATTGATTCTTCAATTATTTTGTCTATTTTATTCACTGTAACAGTGTCACCTATTCCGTTGACAACTAAATCAAAATGGCTTTGGAACCAACTAACTGCTGATTCTGTTTCGGAAGCGAAAAGTGTTGTTGGCTCATCCCAATCTGCAAAGCCTAAGGTAACTAACTTTTCTTTCATCTCTTTTGCCTCTTCACTTCTAACGCCACTTTGAAGAGGTGTAGTATAAAGCTCTTCTGCAAGACCTAGAGTAATCTCATCTGCTATACCATGTGGAACAAGTCCATAATAATTTTGAAAGTCTTTTAAAGCTGATTCTGTTTGTGGTCCAAAGTAGTCATTAGGATCATCCCAGTCCGCAAAA
>NZ_AKIF01000134.1 GCF_000269905.1 Alkalibacillus haloalkaliphilus C5 | reverse complement strand
CAAATACTCATCACGCAGCTCTTTAAACTCATCTAAATCATCTTGCCATTGTTCAACAATCGAGTCGACTGATTCGCCGTTTTCAATGGCTTCTTGTACCCAGCCGTTTCCGATTAGGTTGCCGAAGAATCCGTCAGTACGGAATTGGAAGTCTTCTGGGTATAGGTCGTGAATGGCTTTGACGATGTGTAAGCCTGTTTCGATTGATTTGTATGATCTTTGGTTCGTGACGTGTATTTCGATGCCGTGTGATAGGTCACCTGCGTGTTTTGAGAATGTTGGTGTGAATGATGCAGCTCTAAATGTCACGCCTGGTAAGTCTTGTTCGTTTAAGTGTGTTGCGAGTTCATCTGAGTCGATGAATGGTGCGCCGATTAGCTCGAATGGTTTAGTCGTGCCGCGGCCTTCTGAAACGTTAGTGCCTTCGATTAAAGCCGCACCTGGGTAAACGACTGCTGTATCAAGTGTCGGCATGTTTGGTGACGGTAAAACGAATTCTAAGTCTGTATCATCGTAATACATATAGCGTTTCCAGCTATCCATTTCGACGACGTTCAAGTCTGCACCAATATCAAATTCCTCGTTAAATAAGTAAGCTAGCTCACCAACTGTCATGCCGTGGCGTAACGGAATTTCATATTCGCCTACAAAAGATGAATACTCATCTTCTAAAACTGGACCAACCACATCTAATCCGTTGATCGGGTTCGGGCGGTCTAAGACGATGAACTCAACATCGTTTTCTTCAGCTGCTTCCATCGCGAATGCCATCGTGTAAATGTAAGTGTAAAAGCGTGTCCCAACGTCTTGGATATCGAATAATAGAACATCTACATCTTCTAGCATTTCAGGTGTTGGCTTACGTGTTTCACCGTATAAGCTATAAACGGGAAGCCCTGTCTTTTCATCGATATAATATTCAACATACTCACCAGCTTGTGCATCACCGCGCACACCATGTTCTGGTCCGTAAAGTGCTGTTAAATTAACGTCTGGATCGTTATGCAGTGTATCTACTATACTATTTAACTCTGAATCTACGCCTGTCGGATTGGTAATTAAGCCAACATTTTGGCCATCAATTAAATCTTTTTCTTCATCTAAAAGAACATCAACGCCAAGTTCAAGCTGTTTGGCATGGCCTTTTTTATTTCCTTCACCGTTGCCTGGCCCGCCTTGTTGAGCCATCGTCACAGAAAAGGTTGCAAGCACTAATACTAATGTGGCAACGCCAATTAGCCATTTTTTCATAAAAGAAATCCTCCTTGAAAATTTTTATTTAAACAGGAAGCTGAGAGGGAAGGGACTCAGCTTGACCTGTTTAATGAAGTTTCGTTAACAAAATTAATAATTTAAACCATATCCGAATTCATATAAAACATCATCGTCAACCGTTGGGATCGTCACTGGTAGCAATCCAGTTGGCTCGTTGTCACCAAAAATAGTTGCTGCTGTCGCTTCAAAGCTTGCATCATTAAAGCCGTATTGCGCTAAATATGCATCAACTGTCGGATAAGCCATAATGTCATATGGATTACGAATGCCAACACCAATCACTGGAGCATCAGTCACGTCACTAAGCGAATTAATTAACTCCATATTCGGGTTGTCTGGTGCACGGCCAGCAACGTTAAATGTGTAAGAGCCAGCAATGACGACTTCAGCGTTTTCAATCGCTTCAAGCTCAGTTTCTGTTAAGTCACCAGACGATTGAATGACGGTAGTGTCAGCGTGATGCTGAGACACTGCATCACCTAAGTCGTTTATAAATGTGTTTCCAACAACGACAACTTCACCATCTAAGTCATCTGTTAAAGGTAAAACGTCGTCATTTTTAATAAGTGTAATCGAGCGTTCTGCAGCTTCTTGCTCAATTTGCTGATGCTCATCTGAACCAACGACTTGTAATGCGTTAGCCACTTTTTCTTCAATTGACTCAGGGTTTTCCTCTTTTATAATTCCGCGCTCAAGCTTAAGTGTTAAAATACGCTCAACTGAAGCTTCGATGCGCTCTTCAGTAATGTCGCCAGAATCGATTGCGTCAAGTAAGCCTTCAGCGACTTCTTCTAAGCCGACTGGCATTAAGACGATATCACTACCAGCTTCGACAGCACGGACCGCAGCATCAACTGGACCGAAGTGATCGGTGATCGCATTCATGTTCATCGCATCTGTTGTAATGACACCTTCATATCCCATGTCATCACGAATGAGTTCTGTTAAAACTTTATAAGATAACGTTGCCGGCAACATCACTTCTTCGCCAGTTGCCTCAGAAATGACAGTCGTATCATCGATTTGAGGGAACGTAACGTGTGCTGTCATGATCATGTCCATTCCTGATTCCATCGCTCGTTGGAATGGGTAAAGTTCAACTTCTTCAAGGCGCTCGCGATCATGTGGCACTTCTGGTAAACCTAAATGGGAATCCACATCAGTATCACCATGGCCTGGGAAGTGCTTCGCCGTTGCTGCAACACCAGTCGATTGAAGACCTTCTGTATAAGCGATTCCTAAGTCAGCAACTAAGTCTGGATCTTCACCAAAAGATCTAACGCCAATAACAGGGTTGTCTGGATTATTGTTCACATCCATTACAGGTGCGAAGTTCGTGTTAATCCCTAAAGAGCCGATCTCATGACCAATTGCTTGCCCAACGTCAAAAGCAATCTCTTCAGAACGCGTGGCACCTAATGCCATGTTTCCAGGGAAATCAGTACCAGACTGAAGGCGTGTTACAATTCCACCTTCTTGGTCGATCGTCATCATTAAGCCGAACTTTTCAGCCGCATTTTGATAGTCACGCACTAACCGAGCCGTTTGTTCAGTGTCTTGGACGTTTTCAGCGAATAATATGACTCCGCCTAAATGATACTCTTCAACTAGCTCCTCTATTTCAGGAAGCATTTCCGTTACTTCTTCACTGTCCCAATGACGGAAATCTGGCATTAGCATTTGTCCAAGCTTTTCTTCAATTGTAAGCCCATTTAGTGCATGCTGAACTAAGTCATAACGTTCACCATCTTCTTGAACGAGCGTCACTTCAGACTCGGGTTTACCTGGGCTGTTGTCACCAGGATTAACCTTATAATCAACCGCAATTCGGTCTTCAAATACACCATTTGTAACAGTAATAAACGTGCGTCCGTTTTGGCCGGACATTGTCACTTGGCCATCGTCATCAACCTCTGCCACATTTTTATTAGAAGAAGACCATTCAAGGCCATCAGATTCCTCAGTAAAATAACCGTCAGCATAAACATTTAACGCTGTTAATTGAAACTCTTCTTGACCATCAGCGTTCGGTTCAACTTCAGGCACATTTTCTAACAAAATGAGATCCTGTAGCGAGTCACCTTCTTCAGCAGACACTTGTCCACTTGGCATTCCAAGCCCAAAGTGAGAAAAGACAAACACCACCGTTATTACTGACATCAACAATTTACGTGAATGTTTCACTAAAGCACCACCTTATATTTTTTAATATGACCTTTTAATCCAATCATTACTTGTCCAATTCAGATCAATCGATTCACCATCAAGTGAATATAGTTGCGTATTGTCTATATACCAGCCACGTCCATTAACGAGCGCGTCTGTTTCGTAAGTGAAGCGGATATTTTGGGCCGTTTTAGGTACTTCAATTTCGATTTCGTGCCAGTTCTCATCGCCGGTAAGTTCATGTGCAGTCATCCAATCATTACCGTCTTCAGAATACTCAACATAGCCAAAGTCATATCCTTCTTCTATACGGTGCCAAGTATCAAAAGTTAGTATGGCATCTTCAGTTAAATTTAGATCAGCTGTTAACTCATACTCAGCGTGGTCGCCATAACCAGAAAACCAGGCTTCATCACTTGGCATCGAAACAGGAATCGCATCTGCTACTTGTTCTGCTAGAGCACGTCTAGCTACATGAGTTGAAGTGGTATCACGTGATGGGTGAACTCTGTTAGTCAATAAAATGGCAATCGTATCATTATCTTGGTTAACCACTAGCGATGTGCCAGTAAAACCAGTGTGTCCAAAAGTCGATTCACTTGAAAGAGCTCCCATGAAAGAACCACGATCAAATTCAAAGCCTAACCCTTGGTCGGCGAGTTCAGGGATGTGACTTTCAAGCATTAAATCCACCGTTTCTTCTTGTAAAATTCGTTTGCCTCCGTAGCGACCATCATTTAAAAACATATGAGCGAACTTACCTAAGTCTTCAGCAGTTGAAAAGACACCTGCGTGACCTGAGACACCGTCTAAAGACCATGCATTCTCATCATGTACTTCGCCCCAAACAAGACCTCGGTTAACTAGTGTTGGTATTCTGTTGCAGCGATTCGGTGTTTAAGTTCTTCTGGAGGGTTGTACATTGTGTCACTCATACCTAAAGGTTTTGTTATGGCTGCTTTTACATATTCATCTAAGCGTTGTCCAGATAAACGTTCTACTAGACTACCGAGTGTGATCATATTTAAATCGCTATAAGTATAATCTGTACCAGGATCAGAGGATAATTCTTGCTTATAGACGATTTGTAATCGATCTTCTCTTGTTTCACCTTGTGAGTGTAGTGGAATCCATGCTGGGAATCCAGATGTGTGGGTCATTAGTTGGCGGATCGTTACGTCTTCTTTATCATTCGTTGCAAATTCAGGGATATATTTTGCAACTGGGTCATCAAGATCAAAGTGACCGTCTTCATACAATGTCATAGCAGCAGTCGTTGTGAACAACTTGCTTAATGAAGCTATGTCAAAAATAGTGTCAGTTTCAGTTTGAATTGGCTGTTCTGCTTTATTAAATTGATCGTCTTCGTACAAATAGCTATGTCCATAGGCTTCGTTGTGAACGATGTGTCCTTTTCTTGCTATAAAAGTCACCGCACCAGGCATCACACTTTGTTCAATCATATCTTCCATGACGTCATTGATTTGGTTTAGTGGTTCAGAAACCATTCCAGCACCATTCGTTGAACCAGGATGTAGTACTGGTGAAGTTGGTCCTGGATCATCCCAACTGAAATTGTGGGGATTGGTTCGTTTGAAGCAAAAGTGTTAGCTGGCATCATTAAAGGAACACACATTGCGGCTGCTAATACGATGGATAAAGACTTCTTTTTCCTTCTCTTATCTACCACTTAGTTTTACCTCCTACAAAGATATAGGTTGAGTTATGAAAGAATCTAGAAGTATTAAAGAAGCTCTAGTTGATGAGGATTATGAAGCGCTTTCATATATTCGCGTGTGAAATAAAGTTTCACCACCTTTATTAAATAATGAATTTAAAATTCAGAATAAGGTTAACATTGTGAAAATTTTGTGTCAAAAGAGGTTTCGGGTGTAGAAAAGAGAGGGGTAGTAGACGAAAGTTCTACTATAATAAGAAAAATTGACAAAAACTGTGGTAAGAAATGGTTATTCTATTACGAGAATACGGACAAAATCGACAAGCGAAGTGTTGAGTTTAGATAGAAAGTCTTATTTTTCCAACAAAAAAAGCGAACGCCTTTGTAGACGTTCACGATTATAGATTAAATTAAATTCTGCCAACCATCACCCAAAGGTCAGCTAAGTAGATTCGAAACATGACGTATAGAGTTAAAATAGTAACACCGAAAGCTAAGAAACTTAAATATAATGTCGCGCGGTGATTTTCGGTTTGTAAAATATGAAAGAAAGTCATGAGCATTGGTACGAATGCTACAAAAAGGAGTAGTCCAATCGCTGCTAATGACAAAGTGAATGTGACAGATGAGCTTAACCCTGTGATCATGGATAACATAGTCATTAAGGTGAAAGGAACAGCTAGGGTGCCATATTGAGTCATCGCTTCTTTATAAGTTAAATTAATGCCTCCGATCTTTAGACTAATGATAAATCCAACGAAACCAGCTGCTAAAATGAGTAATGAACCGAGTGTCAATCGACTTATGATTTGGAAAGCGTTCGTATCGACTAGCACACCTTGCGCGTTCATTAATAAGTAAATACCTAATGCAAAGGTGATCGATAGAAGAAGTAATGTCGTAATGGCGTTACCGTAATGATGATCTGACTGTTTAAGTGCATGGGTTGGGTTTTTTAGTGTCTTTTTATAAAATTCAGCATAGTTTCTCATCATTGTACTGATTGCAGATGGCTCTGACGTTTGTGGTCTATTACTTCGGGATAATGGAATTTGTTTTACTTGAATGACTTGTTGCCCCCCTTGTACTAAGGCATGACCACAATTTTCACAAAAGTTCCCTCCTGCCTGATTGTTATAGCATTTGCTGCATGTCAATGCGCCCACAGAAATCGCCTCCTTAATTATCCTGCTAGGCTAATCCATTCTAATATATTAACGGTTTGTCTAAAGTATTACTTAAGGATAAAAAAAGAACTAAACGGACTAGTCCGCTTAGTTCTTTCGATATAGTAGTGGTTGTGCTATTCTTCCTTCTATTAAAGGTCGCATCCACTGGACTGTTCTGTTTGATCCGAGTGTTAACGTGATGATGACGCCATAGACGAGGATGAGCATGTAATCCCAAACGTTCGAAAAGGCCTCGTATAAATAGATTTCATACATCGTCTCGACAATTACCCCGTGTAAAATATAAATATAAGCAGTTCGTTTACCGAATTCGGTGAAAAATGTCTCGCGCGTTGGCACGAATGCTAAAAAGGCAAAGCCGACAATTAATGATAGCCCATAGATTGCTAGACGGAAGAACCCAGCATACCACTGGTCATAACCAAGCCCAGCATACGGCGTGTAGCCAAACAGCCAGTTTAACGATTCGTTCAATGATAACACTTGTTCAAACATAATATAGACGAACACGAAAGCCGCCACCGCAGCCACTTTCATAAAACGCTTTTTCACCCATTTTAAATGCTCTAACTTCATATAATAGCCAAGCAAGAAAAAAGGGAAAAACACAAACGTCCGGTGCATGGACAAGTAGTGCCCGATGTCCGAAAAATAGCCAACCCCAACACCTAATATAATCGCAATGAGTATTGGATACTTAATTTTAGTAAACACAAACAACATTAAGTTCCAGAAAAATAAACTTAATAGAAACCACAACGTAAACTGCGGTGATAGCAGATAAAATTCATACGTCGGATCATTATATAGAAAATAGTAATACACTCCGAAAATAACTTGGAAAATAAAATACGGAACGAGCAATTTCATAATTATTTTTTTAATAAAACCTGGCTTCATAAACCCTTTACTTAAAAAGCCGGTGAGTAAGATCAGCGCGGGCATTCTAAATAGGCCAAGTATATTGTTAATTTCATTGATAAACGGGTGATCGCCACGAATCGGCACGAAAAAATGGCCTAGCACGACAAGGAAGATGAGTATAAATCGTGCATTGTCGATGAACGGATCACGCGCCTTCTTAACCTCTGCCATACTCTCCCTACTTTCTATATATAAACTATTAAATGTGAAACATTATATTATAGAACAATCATAATTTCAGTTAAAAAGCTATTAAATTTTATTACAATTAATTAACATCCTCTTGGGGATATATTGAAAGGTAGGTAGTATGGTAGAATATTTTATAAAGAAAATTCAGAAACTTATTTAAGGGGTTAGTATATGAGTGAATATTTTGAGAGAGGGATCTTGTCTGAAGATATTGTCCAAGAAGTGAAAAATCTCATAAAAGAAGATGTAATTCTAACTAATAATAAAGGGATTGTTGTAGCTTCGTCAGATCCTACAAGAGTTGATGATTTTCACGAGGGAGCCCTTAAGGCAATTGAGAATAAAGAAAACTTGGTTATGACGGATGAGTTAACGAAAGAGTTAAAGGGAGTTCGGCAAGGTATAGTTTTACCAATCCTTATTAAGGAGCAAGCTTATGGTTGTATCGGTATTACTGGCGAACCAGATCTAATTAAACCATTTGCCATGTTAGTGAGGAAGGTTACAGAACTATTTGTTAGGGATTCAATTAATCGACTAGATGAAGAACGGCAAGCTAGAGAAATAGAGTTTTTTATATTTGATTGGCTCAATTCTGATCAAATAACAAAGGATATGACTGAGAAAAGCGATTTTTATAATCTAAACATGTATAGTTATGAAAGGGTTATAGTATTCGATACTAAAAATAAGGATTATCACTTTACTTACAAAGAAATAAAAATGTTAAAAGATGTGTGGGTCTCAGACAGACAT
>NZ_AKIF01000133.1 GCF_000269905.1 Alkalibacillus haloalkaliphilus C5 | reverse complement strand
TTAAAAACAGAACTTCCAAAATAGAAGTTCTGTTTACAAAGCTTTACTTCCAATATCCGTGTAAAATCCATGGGTCTTGGAACTTAAATGCATCATCATTTGGTATTTTGTTACGTGTTTCATCTGGAAGATCAAAGCGAATGTACGTCTCATCACCATACTGCTTTTTAAATTGTTCAAGCTCTTCATATAACGTTTTCATTAATCCTGGTTGTTCGAATAAGTCATCCCATAAATACACGACATGAGCATATTGATCACGCTTTTGATCAAATTTCACTATAGCAAAACGATCTTGAGCTTCATTTTCGAAGAACGACCACTTCTCAAGGTCTTCGTCTTTAAAAAGTTCAGGACTCGTTGGGAATGGATAGTAAGCTTCTAACGGGAAGATGACTGAATCATCATGTTGAAGCGGGTCAATCCATTTACGTTTTTCTTCTAATGTCTCAAGCTTCGTCCATGCTTCACCAGTAGGCTCTGGTAATTTGCTTTGACCCACTAATACTGCTGGGTGAAGTAGCTCAAGTCTAGGTAGTTGTAATTTCTCTAACACACGTAAAGCTGGGAAGTTATGCAGTTGTGTATTAGCACCAATCCATTTAATTTGGTCATCTTGTTTTAATTGTTCGATGATGTACTCAATAATCGTTGTGGCAAGACCGTTACCTAAATAACGTTGGTCACTTCTTAGACGTCCTAACATCCCGTACTGTCCTTTAAAGACAGAATAACCAGCAACTGAAACGAGTTGGTCATCTGAAAATAGGCCGTATAATGCGTGTTCATCACTCGTAATTAAACGTTCAAATATACGGACGACGTAATCATCTTCAATGCCCGTTTGCATATTCGCGATCTTTTCTTCATCGTTTATTGTTAAAGGTCTAATTTGAATGGTATCAATCATCTTAGTAGTATCCTCCCTTTACTTCGGTTTCCTAATTACATAGAATGCCATAAAATAGGTTGGACTGTCTATTATGATGTACTAAAATTTTGAATTTAATTTAGGAAATGTTGTCGTAATCAGTCATCACAGTTTAAAAGCACCGAGTTTTTTGGTAAAATAACCTTTGCAGTGAGGAGGAAAGACCATGGCAAAAAAAGATCCAGGCGCCATTGCAACAAATCGTAAAGCAAGACATGACTTTCATATAGAAGAGACGTTTGAAGCGGGAATGGTTTTAAAAGGAACAGAAATTAAATCGATTCGTGCAGGACGTGTCAACTTGAAAGATTCATTTGCACGCGTTTATAAAGGCGAAGTTTACGTTCATAACTTGCACATCTCAGAGTATACACAAGGTAATCAGTTTAACCATGAGCCGACAAGAGCAAGAAAGCTGCTCCTTCATCGTAAAGAAATTAATCAGTTAATAGGCCAAACCCAACAAAAAGGTTACTCACTAGTACCGCTTAAAATGTATATTAAAAATGGTGTGGCTAAGCTTCTAATTGGTATAGGTCGCGGTAAGAAGAAGTATGATAAGCGTGAAGACTTAAAACAAAAAGCGATGAAACGTGATGTTGAACGCGCATTAAAAGATTATTAATACCAAACAATGACATTTTCAAAGTACTATTGCCATGTTATAATAATGAATACTAAATGATTTTGGTGAAGAAACATTCTTTTACTCGGGGATGTTTTGGATTCGACAGGGATAGGTCGAGCTTAAGTAGCGAGCCGAGGTGACGACTCGATCAACGTCATTTCAGTTAAATATAACTGGCAAACAAAACGATTTCGCTGTAGCTGCGTAAGCAGTTCTACAGGATCCTTCCTACCATCGCCCGTGTGGTAGATTGAAGGGTCTCAAATGAAGCGGGCTACGCTGAAGGCCACCGTCTGAGGTCTTCAGAAGAGACTAATCAGACTAGCCATTCGGAAGCCTGTCAGTAGGCTGAAGAATTGGCGAATAACAATATACTGACTACGCTCGTAGAAGCTTGAGTGGCGATATCTTTGGACGCGGGTTCGATTCCCGCCATCTCCATATTAATATGGACTTAATATGAGAATCCCCCATAAAGTGTCTAATTGGACAGTTTATGGGGGATTTTTATGGTTCTTATATATTTGCTAGGGTAACGACACAAGTCATTTTTTACTATTATTTATTTCAACGGTTTTAGAGTTTTTTAGTTACCGAACCAGTTAATAGGTTCAGGGTATAAATTGTGGAAAATATGCTTCGCTTCCGTATATTCTTCTAGTCCAAGTTTACCTAGTTCTCGACCAATACCTGATTGTTTGAAACCGCCCCATGGTGCGTGAGGAAAATATAAATTAAATTCATTGATCCAAACGGTTCCCATACGCAATTTGGCAGCACAACGCTTGGCTTTTGTAATATCGTTAGTCCAAACGCCCCCAGCTAATCCGTAAATGGAGTCATTCGCCAAGTTTATAGCTTCTACTTCAGTATTAAATTTTTCAACCGTAATGATTGGCCCAAATGCTTCATCTTGGACGATGCTCATGTCAGTTGTACAGTTTGTAAATATGGTAGGTAAATAGAAGAATCCATCTTGGAGTTCTTGATCATCTGGACGTTTACCACCAACAGCTAAGGTTGCACCTTCTGCGATTCCGGTTTCAACGTATTTTTCTACTTTTTTAAGATGTTCAGCAGAAATAAGTGGTCCCATTTGAGTATTTTCATCAAAACCATTACCCATCTTAATATTTTTCACACGTGCTACCAACGCTTCAATAAATTGATCGTGAATACTTTCTTCTAATATTAGTCTTGTTCCAGCTGAGCATATTTGTCCCGCGTGGAAAAATACAGCGTTCATTGCCTGATCAATGGCTAAATCAAAATCTGCATCAGCAAAGACGATATTCGGATTTTTACCACCGAGTTCAAGTGCGAGCTTCTTTACATTCACACTTGCTGCTTGCATAATTTTTTTACCTGTTTCAATTCCACCTGTAAAAGAAATTAAGTCGACATTGATATGACTAGAAAGTTCAGCACCAACTGTCTGGCCAGGTCCTATAACAAGGTTGGCAACTCCTGAAGGTACCCCGGCTTCTTCCATTAATTCAAATACTTTGATCGTCGTTAACGGTGTAATTTCACTTGGCTTCATAATAAGTGTATTACCAGTGACTAAGGCTGGGGCTAACTTCCATGAAGCTTGAAGTAATGGGTAGTTCCAAGGTGTAATTTGTCCGCACACTCCTACAGGTTCATGAACGACTAGCTTTCTGAATTTGGACAGGTGATTGTATAAATTCACCGCCATTTTTATCCGCAATCTCTGCATAATAACGAAAAACTCCAGCAATGTCATTCATGTCTCCACGGCTTTCTTCAACTGTTTTGCCGGTATCTAATGATTCCAAGTTTGCCAATTCCTCTAGATCACGTTCAATTAGTTCGGAAATTTTATGGACAATATAGCCACGTTCTATTGCAGGTGTTGTGCTCCAGTCGCCTTGGTCAAATGCTTTTCTTGCTGCATCGATCGCTGCTTTAGCATCTAATTCATCGCCTTCTGTGACAGTGGCAATTACTTCTTGATTAAATGGATTAATAATATCACGTGTTTGACCGCTATTAGATTCAATCCATTTTCCATCTATGAACATTTGTTTTATCGTCATCTGTTTTTTCTCCTTCTGTTTGATTGGTTTTTCTTAAAATCAATCGATCTAAACGCCACTTAATACTCTCGTGCTATGTGGTGGCTGTACTTTTACATTTGGATTTATATAATGCTTCGCCTGACTGATCGCTGTCGGGGCTTCACCGAAACCAGAAGCGATCAGTTTGACTTTCCCAGCGTGAGTTGTAATATCACCAGCTGCATATATTCCAGAAATATTTGTTTCCATTTTTTCATTTATGACGATAGAACTTTTCTCGAATGCTAAGCCCCATTCTTTCATAGCACCTATGTCTGAAAGGAATCCATAGTTGACGATTAACGTATCGATATCTAGCATTTCTGTCGCTTCACCTTTATTTTCTTTTAACACTAGGCTTTCGATTTTTTCGTCATCGCCAATTAGTTGATCAATGATCATAGGTGTTTTCACTTGAACCGTAGATTCATTTAATTGATTGACACTATGTTCATGGGCTCTAAATTGATTTCTTCTATGAACAAGTGTTACTTCATCGGCAATTCCTTCTAACATCAATGCCCAATCGACAGCAGAATCTCCTCCACCTGTAATGCATACTTTTTGACCTTTGTATGCTTGAAGATCAGAAATCGAATAGTGAAGGTTGTTCTCTTCGTATTTGTCAGCTTCTTCAAGTTTTAAGCGGCGAGGCTGAAAGGCACCGGCACCACTTGTAATAATGACTGTCTTCGCATAATGGACATCTTTTGTCGTTGTTATTTTAAAAAGTTGTTCATCAAGCTTTTGAACATCTTGGACATTTTCTTCTAAGCATATTTCAGGATTAAATTGCTTCGCTTGTTCTTCTAGCTGATGAATTAAATCTTTTGCTAATACTTTTGGAAAGCCAGCTACATCATAAATATATTTTTCAGGATACAAGGCCATCAATTGACCACCTACTTGAGGTAAGCTGTCAATTACTTTAACAGACATTTCACGCATTCCACCGTAGAAAGCTGCAAATAAACCAGCAGGCCCTGCTCCAATAATAATAGTATCAGTTACATTCTCAGAACCGTTCATGTCTTATCACCTTCTAATATTTATTTATAAACAATGACCTCATCATCTTCTATTCTTAATTTAAACCCAGGTAGTTTTTTGTCAGGGTTGGCTAGCATTCTACCTTCGTTTTTTATATCAAATTCTCTACCGTGCCAAGGACAACGAATAATTTCACCTTTTCTACAGTAATGGTAGTCTCCTGGCGTACTTTCTTCCGTTGTTGCACCACAAACCATACCTTTATCGAGTGGGGCTCCTTGGTGGGTACATTGGTTTCTAAATGCATAAAATTCTCCGTCTGATGTTCGACAAATCAATACATTTTGTTTTCCGAAATAAGATGCCAACATCTCACCAGGTTCTAAATCAGTCGTTTTACATACAACTTGTTCTCTCATTAATTACCCTCCTTAGAATTAGGTAGCTTCGGGTAAAATGATTTCGCATTATCAGCGAAAATCTTCCTTTTTAGTTCTGGGTCCATATTTGGTAATGCACGAGTTGGGGAGTCATAATCCCAATGTGGGTAGTCAGTAGAAAAACATAAAATGTCATCACTACCCATTTGTTCAACAACCGATTCAAACTCTTGTCTCGTTAGTTCTTCTGCTGGTTGTGTTGTAACACGAATTTGTTCTTTAAAGATTTGACTTGGTTTTCTCTTTAACCAAGGTACCTCATGACGTAGGTCTCGGTATTGTTGGTCCATTTTCCACATTAGGTGTGGAACCCATGTAAATCCACCTTCAATCATCATCAGTCCAAGGTTTGGGAATTTATCGAAAACGCCATTAAAGACCATGTTCGTAATTATTTTCATATGAGCCGTAGGAATTAACGTGTGCCACTCAATGAAATATCTTGGCCACTTTCCGTAATAAACAGGCGGTTCATTGTGGTGCATACCAATCATTAAGTTATGTTTTTCACACGCTTCATAAATTGGATGATAATATGGATCACCCCACATGTTGTCATCAATTGGTAGTAGTACTTGAACCATTTTCGGGTGTGAACCGACTCTTTCAATTTCTTTTACAGCCCCCTCACGATCATTTGCATTAATATGAACGGAACCATATAATCTTTCATCTTTCTCTAACCAATTGTCAATTTGCCAATCGTTATAGGCAGATGCTAAAGCGGTCGCCATTTCATACCAACCGTGCATAGACGATGGAGACGGATCAAGTGCACTCGTTAAAATCCCATACTCGTGATCTAAATCGTCTAATAGTTGTTCTTGCATAAAAGCTAAGTCTGTTGCAGGTGGGCGCCCATCAGGAACTACGGCATCTGCTCGGTCTACTCCTGCTACAGTTGGTTGTGTATAAGGCATATGCTTTTCTTGAATCCAGTGACAATTTTCAATGTAATGTTTAAAGGGTTCGTCAAGATACTTAAGAATGTCTTGATATTGAACACGCTCGTGAATATCAGTATCAACTAACCTCACTTGATTTTTAGACAAAATTCATTCCTCCCATAAAGTTTTTTGAATAGTTTGGATTGTATCAGCATATTAGAAATTCTCCAAACCTTCTGAGAGGGGATGAGAGCCATTTAGATGAGTCAGTGAAGCTCAGTGACGTTCAGTGAGGCTCAGTGACCCATTTTTAATTTTTAAAGGAGCTAATTTATTGGAATATTGTGTTAAAATAGATTTCAAGTAAGAAAAAACTTGAGTGAGAGCGGAAGTAGGATAACTTTTGAAATTTGAACAATTTTGGGGTGTTTTAATGGATCATATTACGAAGTCTTATTTTGAAGATCTTGAATCGGAGGACAAAAATTTACAGTATGAAGCCTTTCAAAATATAATTCACGCAACCAATGATAGCGTTGATTGGGCTTATGAAGTTTGGGACCAATTGTTAGAATGGCTCACTGACAGTGATCACCACCGTAGAGCAAGAGCAGGGCAGTTTCTTTCTGCTTTAGCAATCAGTGACCCTGAAAAAAGAATGCTTCAAGATTTCCCTGCTTTGTGGGAAGTAACAAAGGATTCAAAGTTCGTAACAGTCCGCCACACTTTACAATCCATTTGGAAAGTAGGATTAGCAGGACAAGAGCAAAGAGAGATGGTTCTCAGCTATATAATCGACAGGTTTAATAACGGAATAGATGAAAAGAATTATACATTGATTCGGTATGATCTCATTGTAGGCTTAAGGAAATTATATGATGAAGTGAAAGATGAGCAAATTAAGGAAATAGCAATGGAATTAATTGAGTACGAAGAAGATAGTAAATATAAAAAGAAGTATATGTCGGCTTGGAGATAAGAAAAAATGATGAGATACTCAACTTTAAATTTGGCATAGTTTTATTCAACGATTTGTAAGAATAATTTTTGCTAAAAGAAGAAGGCGTTAACTAATGAGGGTTAACGCCTTTTTGGTCCAATTAATTCAGTCCTAACTTCTTTTACTTAATCAATAGAGTTAATGGGTCTAGGTTTGTATTTATAGCCTAGATGTAATGATCTAGTTGAATATGGTATCCGACTCCTATTAGTACAACCATTTAGTGCCAGTTATTTATGATGCTTTATTTTTGGTTCTTACAACAACTTTCCTCTTTTTCTTATTATCACCCATAGCTAGTAAGAGTATGGAGATAATCAGTATAATGGCACCTAATGTATTTTTGATTGTTATCTCAATTGGGAAAAAGGATAAGAGATAACTGCAAGTAATACTGGACTAAATGCTCTGGTTACATTAGCAATAGAAAATCTTAAATACTTTAGTGCTTCGTATAATAATAATGTTCCAAGGAATCCGCCGAAAAGTGTTGATATAATTAAATATCCAACTCCTTCGTATGTATAATGTCCATCAAAAAGCTCCCCAATGATTAGTGTATAGATCATTACAAATATTAACGAAATACAATTATTAGTAAACATGATGGAGTTAGAACTCTTTTCTTTAGACAGCGATTTTTTAATATAAATATTTGTTAATGCAAAGAAGAACGTATATGAAAGAGCGAAAAAACTACCAATTAAATTGTTGGTGTAACTACCACCTGATTCAACAAACAGAAACGTACCAAGAATAGCAATAATGATGAAAATTATTTCTTTTCTAGATAGTTTTTCATTGAGAAAAATAACAGATAAAATCACTGCAAACACGGTATAGAACCTTCCCAGGAAACCAATCTCCACTGGTGAAAGTAAATCAATGCTCAAAAATAGAAAAATGATGCCTATAGAATTAAAAAGAGCTAGCAGTATAATATTTTTTTCAAAATAAAGTTTAACATAATTTTTAGTAAAAAGACCTAGTAAGAAACAAGCTGTTATAATTGTGAGCACATTTATCAGTGCTGCTTTAGCGGGAGAGATTTGCGACAATCCAAACTTCGACAATAAAGGCCCTACAGCTAACATGAGAACAGAGAGTATATTAAATAGGTGCCCTTTTTGTAAATCATTCATCGTGTTCACCATCCAACTATAAATTTCGACTTTGGTTACCTATATTGATTATATTTGATAAAAGGAGAATAAAAAGTGTAAATTAATTATAGTCATTTCACCTTTTTTAAT
>NZ_AKIF01000132.1 GCF_000269905.1 Alkalibacillus haloalkaliphilus C5 | reverse complement strand
ACCTTGATCAGCTGTAATCCATGTTGTTTTCTCTTGAAACGGTGTGCGTGTTCCTTTTTCTTTCTTCTGTTCTGGATGCCCAATATAAATGAAGCCTAGCACTTCATCTTGTTCTCTTAGGCCGAATAAGTTTTTCATTTTCGGATGATATGTTGGCTTACCTGTGCGCCAAATCGCGCCTAACCCTAAGCCGTGTGCTGCGAGTAACATATTTTGAACGGCAGAATTAACCGCACCTACTTCTTCAATTGGAATAACTTTGTCTTGATCTGATGGTGTTACTGCTACCGTTATGATGACTGGTGCGCGGAATGGTTTTTGCTCAATACGTTCTAGCTTCGCCTGACATTCAGGTGTTGTTGGGTCTTCCATATCTTCTTTCGCAATGTCAGCCAGTGTACGGCCTAATGGTCTTCTTCCTTCATCTTTTAACACGTAAAATTTCCACGGTTCTGTATAAAAGTGATTCGGCGCCCACGTCCCTGTTTCTAAAATCTTCTCTATTAACTCATCCTCTACAGGCTTGTCCTTCACTTTACCAATGCTTCTTCGTTCATGAATTGCCTCAAATAGATCCATATCTATGTCACCTTCCATCAAGTTGTCCGTTTCCTTTAATCACTGTTATTATATAACTTTAATGAAAGGGCTGTCAATCTAATTGAGAATGATTTTCATCATAAGTTAACGCGCTTCAGCTTCCTCTTCTACGTCTAAGGCTTTCGGAATTTGTCTGACACCATGGAATAAGGCACGAACTTCCCTATCATCATTAAACAAAAAGCGAATTGGTGATTCTGATTCGCTCATTTCAATCGTAAAAAGGTGTTCACCAACAGGTCGCATGAGTAAAGCTTCCCCTTCTCCTTTGTAGTAAAGTTTGTCATCTTCTTTACTAATCGTAACCTCGGCTCCTTCGCCTGACTTATAAATCCCGACATATTGGTCTAGTTCAGACTCATTAACATCACAATCGTTAAACGTCGTAAGTGGTGTTTCAGGCGCGATGTCTTGAGCTGCATTAAAGCCTGCTATCATTAACTTGAACGCTGGAACACCCGAAAGATTGTTTAAGACGACACAAGCAAGCCCTTTTTCTGGTACAACCCCCATATTAGAAGACACACCTTTAAGGCTACCACCATGCTCTACTAAAGTTCCGCCATTATAATTCGGTGTAATCATTAAGCCGTAACCGTAATATTTATTGTCTTGAAATTGAACATGAGGTTGAATCATTACTTGTACACTTTCTGGCGTAATAATTCTGTTCTCTCCAAATTTTCCTTCATTGCGGAAAATTTCAGTGTAACGCATCATGTCTGCTAAAGTTGACCTTAAAAATCCACCTGCACACATCGCATAAGAATCCCACCATGCCTCTGAAGCGTACACTTCCTTCTCGCCATCTTTTTCATCAGATGCATAGATTGTCGTTACATTGTCTGACTGCAATACTTCATCCATCTTGAAAGTACTGTTTACCATTCCAGCAGGCTTTAAAATATTTTCTGTCACATATTGATCATATGGCATGCCACTAACACGTTCAATAATTGCACCTAACAAAGCATAACAGTCATTTGAATAACTGAACTCCTTACCAGGCTCTCCTAATAATTCGACCTCTAGCTGGCCAATGAATGTCATTAACTCTTCATAAGTTTCAATCGGTTCATGAGACTTCACACGTTCCATTTGCTTCGCAGGAACAGAAGAATCATTTTCTATAGAATGCCTCATCGCATGATAAAGACTAGGTAAAGGTGGCAAACCAGCCGTATGAGTTAATAAATGATGAATTGTCACCTTCTCCGTATGCTGTTTGTTTCCGAAGTTTAAATCAGGTAAGTACGTAACTGCCTTGTCTTCAACTGATAGCTCTCCCGCCTCTTGTAATTGCATAATCGCAACACCAGTAAATGACTTTGTAATAGAAGCAATACCAAAAATCGTGTCTTCATTTACTTCAAGTTGTTCATCGACATTTCGATATCCAAACCCTCGCTCATAGATGGCACTACCATCTTTTGCGACACCAAATGCTGCTCCTGGTACTTGATACTTGTTTAAAACCTCTTCAATATACGTTTCATAAGACTTAACCCAATCTTGTTTCATCAATCATTACACCCCAATCAAATTATTTCGCCTTACTAAGTAAATTCGATTAAGATCGCTATTTTCCTTCACTTTTTTAGAAAAAATTTAGACTGTGAAGGGTTATGAAATTTTTGGTAGAATATCGTGTTAGGGGAGTGGTTAAATGGATAAAATATTTTACTTAATTATTTTCTTGTTCATCTTATCAGCCTGTAACGGGAATGGAAGTACGGATTACAGTGAGTATGAAGATGTGTTGAGTGAAAAAGCTGGTTACGATGTACACATTGTCGAACCTCATGATCTAACGTTAACTGCCGCTAACATTACGACAGATGACGAAGTTGGTTTACACTTCAGCCAAGTGGATGGCGAATTACAGTCAGGTAGTGTTGAAGATGATCGAGGAGATGATGTTGAGTATGTTTACGGGCCATATGCCGGTGACTCTCAATACCGGATTTCAATTGAACCTAAAACCGATGACTTTCAATTAGAAGAACATAAAGCTGACGGAATGGAAATCGATGAAATTAACGGACACGATGTAGCCTATGAAATTATTGACACGCCACCAGAAGGCTTTTTCGGCACCATTTCGCTTGATGAATTGATTATTCACACCAATTTCCACGGTGATGCAGATGTAATTGAAGATGAAGCGATCGACTATATCGAAATACTGATCGATGCATATGAAAACTAAACTAAAAAATAGCCGAGTCCACTATTGGATTCGGCTATTTCTTTACCTTCTGACGCTCTTGTAAAAACTGTTCGACCTCTTTTGGCGTTAAACCAATCGCTTCAGCCTCTTTCATCAAGTTGAACCACCCACGGTCCAACTTTTTGTGTTGCTGCTTTAACCCGCCTACCCCATTATGCATTCTTCCGTCGCACACAACATTCTCCCCCTAATAAAGAAAACTTTAGACCACTTATGTAAGATTCTTGTTCGAGTGTAGTTGTATCTCATATAATCTCCAAAGCTATTGTAAAACGTAAAGGTTAAATCTATGTTAAGTTAATTAATTTTATTCAATTAATGTCATATAGTTTATAACGGGAGGTGATTTTGTGGGGATTAAGTTAATTAAAATATCGGTCGTCTATTTTGTGATTGGTGTGTTACTAGGTTTATATATGTCTATGACGGGACAATACATTTATACAGGTGTTCATGCTCACATCAATTTACTCGGCTGGACATCTATGACTCTAGCAGGTATTTTATATTTAATATTTCCTAAAGCAAGTATGAGTGGTCTGGGTAAAATCCATTTCTGGTTACACAACATTTCTTTACCTATTATGATGGTTGGCTTATTTTTCGTCTTAGCCGGAAACATTCATTTGCTTCCGCTTGTGAGTATCGGTGGGATCGGTGTCGTCCTTGCTGTAATCGTTTTTGCGTTAAATATTTTTAAGAATGTCAAGGTCGAAGAGTAATATTGCTCATCAATCGCTCGTTCAATAGAACAATGAGCGATTTTTAATTTGTATCATTTCGTTCCATCAGTTTCGGCAACAACCGTTTAACCAATAGGTCGAGGTGAAAGTATAGCCAAGCTGGAAGTACGCCTAGAGTTAATAAGTTGAAAAGTTCTAATGGCGCTAACCGTTCAATCACTAATGATAGGCTTGCTAAAATGAGTACTCCACCGTAAGCATACAACATTACACTCGCCAAATAACGATACACAGTGGTTTTAAAACGATCATTATCGACGATGTATTTCACGAAGTAATTCAGCAGTTGTCCTAAAGTAAATATAATTAAAAATGATACCCAAAAGAACATCAAAAAAGATATCCCTAATTGAGGTGCAATGATTGTAAATAATAACGCACTAATGAATGATATAATGACCTGCTCGATAAACTTCATACTTTACACCTCGCATTTCTATTAGTCTATTTATTATATATGATGGCTTGTTTTTCGTAAAAGTGCAAAAAATAACCTCCCCATTTTAAATGGAGAGGTTACTTCTATTATTCATTATAAAGAATTGGAGAGCCAGGTCCTAATTCAAGACCTAGGAACATCCAACCAATTAGCATAATTGTCCAAACGATCATGAATGCGATTGAGTATGGGAACATAACCGAAATGAGTGTACCAATACCCATGTTCTTGCTGTAACGTTGCGCAAACGCGATAATAATCGCGAAGTACGGTAGTAATGGTGTAATAATGTTTGTTGCTGAGTCTGAAATTCTGTACGCCATTTGTGCCATTTCAGGTGAATAACCTAATTGCATCATAATTGGTACGAATACAGGTGCTAACATTGCCCATTTCGCTGTCGCACTTCCGACGAAAAGGTTAATCACACCTACGACGAAAATGAACGCAACGATAAGCGGAATTCCTGTAAAGTTCGCTGCTTCTAAGAACTCTGCACCTAACACACCTAATACTAGACCCATGTTTGACTCGTTGAAGTACGCTACGAACTGACCTGCTGTAAAGGCAAGGACAATAAACATACCCATTGCTGCCATCGTATCAGACATTTGGTTCGCAACGTCTTTATCACTCTTAATCGCCTTCGTTACAATACCATAGACAAGGCCTGGTATGAAGAACAAGATTAAAATAATTGGAACGAGTGAATCCATAAATGGTGATTGAATAATACCACCATCATCTGCACGTAAAGGTCCATTTGGAAGTAATACAAGTAATGCAAAACCAACTGCTGTGACTAAACCAGAAACAGTAGCCCATACAAGGCCTTTCTTTTCTGTCGCTTCTAAACCAGTTAACTCTTCACGGTGCTCGCCTTTATACTCGCCTAAACGAGGTTCAACGATTTTTTCTGTAACGAACCAACCAACAAGAGTCAGAATAATGACTGACGCCATAATGAACCAGTAGTTCATCGCAATGTTCATCGTCTCAGCGTATGCTGGGTTGACGATCGCTGCTGCTTCGATTGTTAGCTCACCTAACATCGCATCTGTTGCTGATAAGAAAAGGTTCGCACTGAAACCAGCTGATACACCAGCGAATGCTGCTGCTAAACCAGCTAGCGGGTGACGACCTAATGCTGCGAAGATTACCGCTCCCAATGGTGGTAATACAACGTAACCAGCATCTGATGCAACACTGGACATAATACCAGCGAAAACAATACCCGCTGTAATCAAGAAGCCAGGTACTGATAATACAAATCCGCGTAATGCTGCACTAATTAGGCCTGATCGTTCAGCGAGTCCTATACCTAACATAGTCGCAAGTACAACGCCTAATGGCGCGAATCCGATAAAGTTATCAACCATACTTCCAAAAATATAGCGAATGCCTTCAGTATCTAATAAATTATTAACTGTTACATCGCTTCCATCTCCAGGGTGCTCAACTGATAGCCCGATGTACGAAACGAGTGCAGACGCCACAAGTACCATTAATGCTAGAACTGCAAATAATGTAACCGGATGTGGGAGTTTGTTGCCTGTACGCTCGATGACATCAAGGAAACGTTGAAATAACCCACGACGTTTCTCCTCCATATGAAGTCCCTACCTTTCTCTTCCTCCCAATTTATAAATATTTAGACAATTTCTAAGTTTGTACATTCGATATTATAAAGAATTTGTCGAATTTTAGGAAGAGGTATTTTTAATTTTTTTCTAACAAAATTCACCACAGTACAAAGTCGAATTTTTGAAAATATTCACGAAGTAACGTTAAACTGTTAATTATACCTATAGAAAAGGAGTGTTCAATTATGGGACAGAAATTAGAAGGTAAAATTGCATATATTACAGGGGCTAGCCAAGGAATTGGACGAGCGACAGCTATTGAATTAGCAAAAGAAGGTGTTAATGTCGGCTTAATCGCCAGACAAGAAAGCAAATTAGAAGAAGTCGCTGAAGAAGTGAAAAAGCATGGAGTTAAAGTAAAGATCGGAATTGTTGATATTTCTGATTTGACTGCAGTAAATCAAACGGTTAAAAACTTAGCTTCAACGTTAGGTTCACCAGACATTTTAATTAACAACGCTGGTATTGCATCTTACGGTAAATTTTTAGAAACAGATCCTGAAGAATGGCGTAGAATTTTTGACGTGAATGTGTTTGGTATGTACAACGTTACCCGCGCTGTACTGCCATATATGATTGATGAAGATCGCGGAGATATAATTAACATCTCTTCTAGTAGTGGCCTTAAAGCAACAGCTGGCACTTCTGCCTATTCCGCTTCAAAATTCGCTGTTCAAGGCATGTCAGAAGCATTAATGCAAGAAGTCCGTCCACATAACATTCGTGTGTTTACGATGAACCAAGCCTTGTTGCGACAGAATTGCCATTCGGTGAAGAATTGGATGAGAAAAACGATCCCGATAAATTTATGCAGCCAGAAGACTTAGCTGAATATATGGTAGCACAGTTAAAACTTAACCAACGTATTTTCATCAAACAATCATTACAATGGGCGACAAACCCGTTTTAAACTACTTAGGTACAAAACGAAATTTATAATACATTAAACATAAAAGATCAGGGAGTATTCTCGATGAATCCTCCCTAATCTTTATTAAATATAAACGTCACAAACATTTGCCCAAAACATATATTATAGAAAAAAATATGGAGATGCTTTATTTGTTCTACGCGCTCTTTCGTTTCTTCTGCATCTTCATGTTCATTTAAATAAACGATAACGATACTTGCCCCTTCCTTCGCAAAAGCATATGCTGTTGCTCTTCCAATTCCACTATCACCACCTGAAATAATCGCGACTTTACCTTGCAGTTTCCCAGATGGTTGGTAATAAGGCGTTTCTGAAATGGGTCTTGGTTCCATTAAATACTCAAGTCCTGGATGAAAAGGCTGATGTTGAGGCGGGAATTGAATAGGGATCCTTTCCGTTCTTTCCACATACTCTTGACACTTCATGATTAAACTCCCTTTTTCAATAATGTCATGCGTTACTATATGTCTGTATAGCCTATAAAGTTTTAAGTTTTTTAAGTAAAATACAAAAACGCCTAAATGATGTGAGAAATTTAACACAACATTTAGACGCTTGTTCACTTCTTTTCTAAACTTGCTGAAATCAGTCCAATTAAGGTGCCTAATAAAGCTCCCCCAAACACTTCGATCGGTTGATGACCTAAAACTTCTTCTAACTCTTTATCTTGTTTAACAAATTGAAAGCTTGGATAACTTCCTGAAAGTTCTTCGAAATGATCTTCTAAATCATTAACGATTTGAGCAATTTCACCAGTATGTCGACGAATTCCTTGTGCATCATACATGACAATAATTCCAAAAATGGTTGCTAAAGCTGTTTCAGTATGACGAATTCCTCTACTTGCTGCCATATAAGAGGTGAGTGCTGAAACGCCAGCTGAATGAGAGCTAGGCATCCCACCAGACGTGCCAGCTTGTTTCATATCCCAACTTCCTGAAACTTTTTTATGAGTAAAGATTTTCAACCCTTGAGCAATACCTATAGCTGAAAGTGCTGTTATTATTCCTCTGTTCATTTTCTCACCCTCTTTTAACCTTTTACTATTTTAATCCCCTTAATAAATCACAATTATTCAGAGCAATAAAAAGCGTTGTCTATTTTCACGTTTTAACCATTATTTAACTTCCATTTAACCTTGACTTAATATAATGAAGACAGTCAGTCGCATTGTGTAGATCAGATAGTAAGACACATGCGATCAATCAATATTTTAGAGGTGTGGAGGTGATCAACATGGTAAAGAAAATAAAATTCAACTATTTATTAATAATAGCTGGATTAATAATGTCATTAACAATGGTTGGTTGTTCTGAGGAAGAGAAGGCTGATCAGAACACTGAAGATGAAAGCTCGTATAGTGATAATTTGAGTGATGACGAAGAAAGCGATGAAACTGAAGGAAATAGTTCAGATGAAACTAGCGGCGGAAATGAATCTTTCGATATAACATGGGAAGGTGATGAATTATCATTTAATACTGTCGCTTGTCATGAAATGGGAGATGAATATATTATGCATGCTTCATCTCCGAGTCAAACATTTTCTGTATATTTTATGAAAGAAGAAGACGAAGAGGATTTTGACTTTAACACTCTTCATGATGTGGGGCTAATATTCATGGAAGAAGATGAA
>NZ_AKIF01000131.1 GCF_000269905.1 Alkalibacillus haloalkaliphilus C5 | reverse complement strand
GCTCAAGGTTTCGTTGAACGTCTCACTCATGGTGGTGAACCTCATGCCTGAAGTGTTAGTCGAGTACCAAGCTGAAATATGGCAGTCGATTGGTGAAACTTTTATTATGGTTGGTTTCTCAATATTAGCTGCTGTATTGGTTGGCTTACCGCTAGGGACTTTTTTATACTTATGTCGTAAAGATCAAATACTAGAAAACCAAGCTGTATTTTCTTCATTAAACTTACTCGTTAACGTCATTAGATCGTTTCCATTCTTGTTACTCGTTGTATTCATGATTCCTTTTACCCGTTTAATTATCGGGACAGCAATTGGAACAGCAGCAGCGACTGTTCCGTTAACTGTTATTGCGATTGCACATTACTCCCGTTTAGTTGAACAGTCGTTACTGGATATTCCAAAAGGGGTTATGGAAGCGGCCATTTCAATGGGGGCTTCGGTGAAGGAAATTATTTTTAAATTTTTATATGTTGAAGCGCGCTCAGGTTTAGTGCTTGGATTGACGACATCGACGATTAGTTTTATATCTTACTCAACAATTATGGGAGTTGTTGGTGGCGGAGGAATCGGTGACTTTGCGATCCGTTACGGTTACCAACAATTTAGAACTGATTTAATGTTTTATATGATTTTCATCATGGTTATACTCGTACAGTTAATTCAATTCACGGGAATAACGGCTGCTAGAAAACTTGATAAAGATAGGAGAGACATAACATGAAAAAATTACTTATTCCAATGACAATCTTGTTATTGATATTAGCTGCATGTGGCGGAGCTGATGATGCAGAAGAACAAACAGAAAATCAAACATTAGAAGTTGCTTCTTTAATTCCTCCGATGCTAGATATTCTTGAAATTGCTCAAGAGCAATTAGCTGAAGAAGGTATTGAGCTGGAGATTGTAGAGTTAAGTGATAATGTACAACCTAACGATGCATTAGCTGAAGGTGAAGTTGACGCAAACTTCTTCCAACACGTGCCGTACATGGAAGAATATAATCGCAACAATGACTCGAACCTAACACCAATCCAGCCAATTTATTATGCAAATTACGGTGTATATGCTAAAGATTATGATGCTATGGAAGAAATTCCAGATGGTGCAACACTAGCTGTTGCCAATGATATGACCAATTTAGACCGTTCATTAAGGTTATTAGATGACCATGGTGTCATTACGTTAGGTGAAACAGATAACCCGCATTACCGTTTATCTGATATCGAAGAGAACCCTCATGACTTTAACTTTGAAGAAGTTGACTTATTAATGTTAGCAAGAGCTTACGACGATGTTGATGCCGTGCTAATGACACCTGCTTATGCAGAGCCATTAGGCCTAACACCAACTGCTGACGCTTTACTAACGGAAGGCGAAGACAATGACTTTGCGATTACGTTAATTGCTCGTGAAGACAATGAAGATTCAGAGGCTATTCAAAAGTTAGCCGAGGCGATGACGAGTGACGAAGTTCGTGATTTCTTAGAAGAAAATTACGAAGAGACTTCCATTCCAGCATTTGATTAATAACGAGCCTATTCTTGACTAAAGAGTCGAGGATAGGTTTTTTTTATACAGTTTAGCAGGGAGTGGTTTTCAATTAGTCGAATATAATGGGTAACATATATTTTAAATTAGAGGTGAAAGAATGCTGTTAGCTATTATATTGGGGATCATTATTTATATGGTTTTAGGGATGGTTTACTATTCACCTAAAGTGCTAGGACATTTATGGATAAACTATTTAAACATTCAAGAGTTTAAAACACCACGGTATGATGTGTTATCGTTAGCAACCTTTCTTACGGTGAGCATATTGTATTTTATTTTACAGTGGTCAGAGGCAAACACACCATTTGAGGGATTGTATATAGGGTTACTAGTTGGTGTATTAGTTGCGTTGGCGTATGCAAAGGACTTTGTCTTTGGACTTGGTGAAAATACGGGAAGTTCATTAAAAGTATACTTTATTGCTGTTGGATTTCACATCATTGCATTATCTGTCATCGGTATGGTGATGGGGAGCCTTTTATAATTTAGTATGGACAAGTTCCATTTTCCACGTTTGCCCATAACATATTAGAAAAAGGTAACGAAGGGGATTGTTATGTACTATTATGATGTAAGAAAAGCGATTGAACTTATTGATTCAGCACATGGTGATGTGAATGGCGATGGTGTATTGGATGAAGTATTTTTAGTCGGCTACCAAACCCAAGATAGCCCATTTATACAAAACATAACACTTGTTATTCAAGATGGTGTCACGCATGAGCTTTACAGTACACCTCTAGTCGACAGTGTTGGTTATAATCCCACTCTATTTTTAGGTGACTTCACGGGTGATGGTTTAGACGAAATTATGATTAGTGTTGCAACGGGTGGCAGTGGTGGTATTATGAATGAGTTTATTTATTCTTTCGCTCATAATCGTTTTAACCTTATTTTTAATAGTAATGTGTATAATAACTACTATCAATATACTGTGAATTATGAAGATGATGCGAAGGTCCGTGTTGTGAGTGAAGTGAACCAACAGCAATATGTCATAGATCTATCCGACCGTGATCCACAATACTTAAATGAAATATATGATGAAAATGGAAACTTATTAGAACCGATTGAAGGATGGGTAAATCCATTGAGTGGTTTATACCCAGTAGATTTTGATATGGATGGTGTGTATGAACTTTTAGTTTATCAAAGAATCGCAGGGCGTTATAATGCTGATGCATTAGGTTATGTGTTAAATACGTTAGCATGGGACGGGAACCAATTTGCTTTAAGCCAGCAATTTGTTGCTATATATGGTGCTGATTTATAAATGTTAAGGCGAACGCATTCATTTTGCGTTCGCCTTTTTAATCACTCTTCTTCTAACTTAGTGACATCTACTTCGAACTTTGTACCACTTTCTTTTAAGTAGTGAATGATCGCCTTTTGTTTGTCATCATTAACTTCGTCGATGTAGACATACTTTCCTTTGTAAACGACATTCTTCATGTTAGGGTCATCTTTAATTTCTTTTGCACGCATTAAGTTCATTTACGATCCCTCCTCGAAATGTCTTATACATATCACATAACCTAATTAGAGCATGTTTAAACATATCTAAGTGTTATGTTTATGGTCAGTTGAAAGATGTGTCAGAACAATTTAATTTTTATAGCTTATTAGCGAGTAGGTAATTTCTATACAAAAAGTGTATGAATTAACAAACAGTGCTCATAATAAAAGATGATTATAAGAAATGATGGAGGACTCTTCTAATGCCACAAACTCCTGGTTTAGTTTCATCAGAAATCGGTACATTATGGATGACCTATCAGCAAAAAACTATGGCTCTTAGAATGTTAGAGTATTTTATTAAAAAAGCGGACGACCAAGAAGCTAAAGATATAATGGTAAATATACACGAAAAAATAGAACCTTATGCTGAAAAGATTGTCACCATTTTTCAAGAAGAAAATCTGCCTATACCAACTGGTTTTACTGGTGTAGATGTTAACGAAGACGTTCCAAAGCTTTATGACAATGGGTTTGACATTATGTTCTTACGCTTAATCAAAGAAATTAGTACAGGAATGCACACTTTAAACTTATCAATGTCATACAGAGAGGATATTACACAGTTTTATAGAGAACTATCGGTTATTACGCAACAATGTTATGATGACTGTACACAGTATTTACTAAAGAAGGGTTTAATAGCTAAGAGTCCCTATGTTGCTGTTGAAAAGACCGTAGAATATGTTAGTAATACAAATTACTTAAGTGGATTAAACCCTTTTAGTGACAAGAGGCCTTTAAGTACAGTTGAGTTGGCTCATCTGTACCATGGCATTGAATCTAATAAGATCGGGTTACAGATGATTAAGGGGTTTGCACAATGTGCTGAAGAGCAAGAGGTAAGAAAATATTTTGATAAAGGTGTAAAGCTTGCTAAAAACATCGTGGATGATTTAAGTAAGTTTCTAGAAGATGGGTATATCCAAGTTCCTGGAACGGAAGGCGGGAATGTTACAACCTCTTCTGTGGCACCGTTCTCCGATAAGCTAATGCTTTATTGTGTTAACTTATTTTGTGGATTTTCAATAGGTGGTAGTTCTTTAGGGACTTCATTTAGTTTAAGAAATGATATACCGACGCGTATGTCTATTTTAATGAAAGACATATTTAGCTATGCGCATGAAGGGGCAAAAATTTTAATTAAGTATGGTTGGATGGAGGAATCACCTCAATCCTTTAAGAAGAATCAGTAAAAGAGAAGGGTAATCCTTCTCTTTTTTAATGCAAATTTTAAAATCATCAAAAAATTAAATGGTAAAAAAGACTAAATTCTTAATAAATTAGAGAAATACATACAATACTGTAGCATTCATTAAGTTCGTAACTCTTAATTAACGACATCAACAATAAGATAGTTGTATGCTTGTTAATCACTTTCTAAGTCGTTTGATAAAATTTGCTCCGCTCGTTAACATAATAAATGGAAACAATCGTTAACCAAAAATGAAGGGAGCATTTAACATTAATAGTCAAACAGCTACTTTAAGTCCATTAGATACGGTCACTTTTGAGAAGCCGACTGTAGAAGATGGTTCAGAAATGTGGGAGTTAGTAAATAATTCAAGTTTAGATCAAAATTCAGCTTATAAGTATATTATGATGTGTGAACATTTTGCAGAGACATGTGTTGTCGCTAAAGAAGACAATAAGGTTGTCGGGTTTGTTACCGCATTTATACCTCCAGAGAGGCAAGATGTTGTATTCGTTTGGCAAATCGGAGTTGATGCGTCACAAAGAGGAAAAGGACTAGCATCTAGAATTTTAAACGAATTAATACAACGGGAATCTTGTCGAGATGTGCGCTTTTTACAAGCGACAGTGACTCCATCAAATAAAGCATCCCAATCGTTATTTAAAGGATTTGCGCGTAATCTTGGCACGAAATGTGAAGTGTCAGAGTGCTTTCCTGAAGAGTTATTCCCAAGTGATGAACATGAAGAAGAGTTAAGCTTTTTAATTGGACCAATCGAAAAATAATTTAAAAATTAAAAAGTAACACCTAATAATAGTGTTTAGATTATAATACCCTTAGGGGTAATTTTGAGGAGGATAAATTTTGAATAAAACAGACATGAAAGTTTTTGAAAAACATGAATCAGAGGTTCGTAGTTATTGCAGAAGCTTTCCAACAGTATTTAATGAAGCAAAAGGCTCTAAGATGTGGGATGAAGATGGAAATGAATACCTTGACTTCTTCTCAGGTGCTGGTGCATTAAATTATGGTCACAACGATCCGAAAATGAAAGAAGCATTGATTGATTATATAACAAATGATGGGATTACACATTCATTAGACAAAGCTACAACAGCTAAAGGGCAATTTATTGAGCAATTTAATGAAGTGATTTTAAAGCCAAGAGGTTTTGATTATAAAATCATGTTCCCAGGACCAACTGGAACAAATACCGTTGAAAGTGCATTAAAATTAGCGCGTAAAGTAACAGGGCGTACAGATGTTATTAGCTTTACTAATGGTTTCCACGGTATGACAATTGGCTCTTTATCAGTAACAGGAAATGCCGCTAAACGTAGAGGTGCAGGGGTTCCGTTAAACACTCTGTTACAATGCCTTATGATCGTTTTATGGATTCTGCAGATACTTTAGATTATTTAGAGCGTTTCTTAGAAAATGGTGGTAGCGGAGTCGACCTACCTGCAGCTATGATTGCTGAGACTGTCCAAGGTGAAGGTGGCATTAACGTTGCTAGTAAAGAATGGTTACAAAGATTAGAATCTATTTGTAAGCGTTGGGATATCTTGTTAATTATCGATGACGTCCAAGCGGGTGTTGGCCGTACAGGTTCATTCTTCAGCTTTGAAGAAGCGGGTATTACACCAGATATCGTTTGTATGTCTAAGTCTTTAAGTGGTTACGGTGTGCCGTTTGCTATCACGTTGTTAAGACCAGATCTAGATATTTGGGCACCAGGTGAACATAACGGTACTTTCCGAGGAAATAACCATGCATTCATTACAGCAACAGCTGCTTTAGACTACTGGAAAGATGATAAGTTAGAAAAGAGTGTTAAGCATAAAGCAGAGATCACTCATGAATACTTGCAGAAAATCGTTGAAAACTACTCTGAACTAAAAGGTGAAGTACGCGGTCGAGGATTAATGGTAGGAATCGCTTGTGGCGAAAAAGAACTAGCTGAGAAAGTTGCCGAAAAAGCCTTTGAACTAGGATTAATTATGGAAACAGCAGGTCCAGACGATGAAGTGTTTAAGCTGTTCCCTGCTATTACAATAGAAGAAGCAGACTTGAAAAAAGGCTTAGAGATTATTGAAGAAAGTGTTAAAAGTGTAGTAAAAGAACCAGTGTTATCTTAATATGCTAACGAGGAAGCTGACCTTAAGTGGGGTCGGCTTCTTTTTTGTTAGTTTTTACCTATAAAAGGGCAACACTTTAACTAAATGAAATATAATTGTAATCTTTTATTAGTATTTATACATATTTTGATTTGGTAAAATTAATAAAGCGAAATAATTACGATTACAAAAATGAGGAATGCTCATATGCTTATAAATAGATTGTGTTTTAGTATAATAATTGTTTTAGCATTAATGTTAGTAGTCACAACTCCATCTTCTACGTATGCGCACGTTCAAGACATAGATCTGTATAGCGAATCAGCTATATTAATTGATCAGTCTAGTGGTGAAGTGTTGTATGACAAAAGTAGCCAGCAACAAATGTATCCGGCTAGTATTACTAAAATTATTACCGGGATTATAGCTATTGAGCAAGGTGAGCTTGATGATAAAGTGACGATTAGTGAGGGTGCAACTGAAGTCATCGGGACAAGTGTATATTTGTTAGAGGATGAAGAGGTTGAGTTACGTAAATTAGTGAAAGGCATGCTTATTAATTCTGGTAATGATGCCTCTGCTGCGATTGCTGAGCATATTGCTGGTAGCGAAGAAGAGTTTTCAGAGTTAATGAATGAGTTTGTGAATGATGTTGTCGGTGTAAGTGATACTAATTTCACAAATCCACATGGCTTATTTGACGAAAACCAATATACGACTGCAAGCGATATGGCAAAGATCACACAATATGCTATGGATAATGAGAAATTCCGAGATATTGTCGCGATGACTGAGTTTGAGTGGGAAACTGAAGGTTGGGAGACAACGATCTATAATCACCACCAGATGGTTAGACAGTATGATGAAGTTACGGGTGTGAAAAATGGGTTTGTTCGAAAGTCTGGTTATACCCTAGTAACAACAGCAACTCATGAAGATGATCAAATTGATTTAGTCGTCGTTACATTAAACTCTCCATCTGCCAATCATGCTTATAATGACACAAGGAAATTAATTGATTATGGCTTTGACAACTTTGAAACTAATAAACTTGAAGAAGGCGAAATTCTTTATGATGAAAATGGACAAGAATATGAGTTAGAAGAACCTATCTATTTCACCTCTGAAACAGATAATAATTGGGAGAAGGAAATCGATGATGGTGGAGTGTTAAGTGTTTTTAATGAAGAAGAAGAAGTGTTGTTAGAGAAACAATTGAAGACACAAGAAGAATTAAATAAAGAGCCTGACCCAAAAGATGCACAAATGGCTATGGGAACAGCAAACCAAAGTAATGAAGGGGAAAGTAATGTTTTTTTGGTTGCGATGTCTTTGTTAGCAACATTAATAACCATTGTAGTGTTATTCATTAGAAAAAGGAGAAAACAAGATTGGTTTTTTAGATAAAAAGGAGATAGGGTTAAGTCCTATCTCCTTTAATAATGGTGATGAAATCATTCAAGATTCTAGCCGTTAATCCCCAAATGACATAGTCTTCATAGTAATAAAAATGCTCCTCATACTGTACTTTTTGTACTTCATAAGATTCACCGTTTGGAATATCATCATAAGGAAAGTTGTCATCTGGTTTAATTTCAACGTCTATGTAATGGACTTCAGGTTTGTTTTCCAAGAAGAAAGATAAAGGAACAGTGAAGATTGAATCTACTTCCAATGGATTAGGTTGAAACTCTTCTTCAGCATCAAGTGCAATGAATCCCGTGTAGGCACTTACGCTAAGACGAAATGGAGTAACAAGAAGTCCAAGGTATTCCACGTTATTAACTTGCCCTTCTAAAATGCCTAACTCTTCACATAGCTCTCTTACAGCTGTCTCAGATGTGTTTAAGTCATCTTGATCTACTTTTCCACCAGGGAAACAGACTTCACCTGGTTGGCGTCTCATGTATTTAGAGCGTACTTCAAATACGACATGAAGTTCATCGTCTTTTTCTATTAAAGGAATGA
>NZ_AKIF01000130.1 GCF_000269905.1 Alkalibacillus haloalkaliphilus C5 | reverse complement strand
GTCAGTGGGGTTCTAACACACCGGGCCACCCTGAATTTGGCCATACAGATGGTGTAGAAGCAACAACTGGCCCGCTAGGTCAAGGTTTAGCAATGGCGACTGGTAAAGCTATGGCTGAGAGATTCTTAGCATCAAAATTTAACACTGATGAACATAAATTAGTTGACCATTATACTTATTCAATTTGCGGTGACGGTGACTTAATGGAAGGTGTTTCTCAAGAGTCAGCTTCATTAGCCGGTCACTTAAAACTTGGCAAACTAATCGTAATGTACGATTCTAATGATATTTCATTAGATGGTGACTTAGACCGCTCTTTCTCAGAAAGTGTAGAAGACCGTTACAAATCTTACGGCTGGCAAGTCATTCGTGTAGAAGATGGTAACGATACTGAAGCAATTGAAAGTGCTTTAGAAGAGGCAAAAGCTAACACAGAACAACCGACAATGATTGAAGTGAAAACAGTGATCGGTTACGGTTCACCAAACAAATCAGGTAAAGCTGATTCTCACGGTGCTCCATTAGGTGAAGATGAGCTGAAATTAGCAAAAGAACATTACGGATGGGACTTTGAAGATGATTTCTTCATTCCAGAAGAAGTTAAAGAGGACTTCGCTACGAGAGTGAAGCAGCGTGGAGAAGAGGCAGAGAAAAAGTGGAATGAATTATTAGCACAATACAAAGAAGCTTATCCAGAATTAGCTGATGAGTTTGAAAAAGCAATTAATGGTGAACTACCAGTAGATTGGAATGCTGACTTACCAACTTATGATGAACATTCAAAAGCTTTAGCAACACGTGCCGCTTCAGGAGAAGTACTAAACGCACTAGCAAACAAAGTGCCTAACTTAATCGGTGGTAGTGCAGACTTAGCTGGATCTAACAAGACGGCACTAAAGGGCGAAGATGATTTCAAACCAACAGATTACAGTGGTCGTAATATTTGGTTTGGCGTACGTGAATTTGCGATGGCATCAGCATTAAATGGTATGGCTCTACACGGCGGCGTAAAAGTATTTGGTGGTACGTTCTTCGTATTTAGCGACTATTTACGCCCAGCGTTAAGGTTATCGGCATTAATGGGAACTCCAGTCACTTACGTATTAACTCACGATTCAGTTGCAGTAGGTGAAGATGGTCCAACACACGAGCCAATTGAACAGCTGCCTTCATTACGTGCGATGCCTCACTTAGACTTAATTAGACCAGCTGATGCTAACGAGACGAAAGCTGCATGGGAATTAGCAGTGACTTCAACTGACCACCCAACAGCATTAGTCCTAACTCGTCAAGGGTTACCAGTACTACCAAGCACGAATGAGGTAGCTTACGAAGGTGTTAAACAAGGGGCTTACGTATTAAAGCAAGCTGAAAAAGAGCAACCAGATGTGATCCTATTAGCAACAGGTTCAGAAGTACAGCTTGTATATAAAGCTAGCGAAAAGCTTAAAGAAGAAGGAATTGACGCTCAAGTTGTTAGTATGCCTTCTTGGTATCGTTTCGAACAGCAATCAGACGCTTACAAGGAAGCTGTTTTACCATCTGCCGTTAAAACACGTCTTGCTGTTGAAATGGCATCACCATTTGGTTGGGAGCGTTACGTAGGACTAGAAGGTGACGTTCTAGGAATCGATACATTTGGTGCATCCGCTCCTGGTGATGAAGTCATTGAAAAGTATGGCTTCACAGTTGAGAATGTAGTAGCACGCGCAAAGGCGTTATTAAAATAATTAGTTATCAAGGATAAACAAAATGCGACATTCTTTTTTGTAGTTCAACTTAAAAAGTGACAAACTTTTTTATGGAATATTGATACGCTTGTCCTAAAGGAGGGTGAGTCATGTATCAATATTCCTTATATTTTTTCAAACCGACATATGCCATTCATTTTTATTATAAAGTTGATGTACTCTATCGGTTTTTAGATCAATACCGAAAAGGAGAATATACAGACGACACTACACAACGTCAGGTGAGTTTCGTCTTAGAAGATATCATATTAAATGATATATATGAGCATTTAACGTCGCAGAAATTCTCACACATCCTTACTGTGAAACCTGAAAATAACGAACTCATGATTAAAAGCGAAAGATTGGATATGAGAGCGGTTCGAAACGGTTACGCAATTGATGTTTACGCTAATTCATTAATTGATGCTGATCAATTATTCTTTCAATACATTAAAGAATTCCATCCGTACGTTTTTGTCGTCAATTTTGACTCAAGAGAATGCGGTTGGATTTTACCTTTAGCAAAAAAAGCAAATTATCACATATAAGACTATTGTCATTATTCGGATGTTTTACTATACTGTATAAAGACAACGAGATAGGAGGATATAGAAGCAATGGACATACTATGGGTTGTATTAATTGCTTTTGGTACATTGGTAGTCGGTTTACTTTTAGGCTTCTTCATTGCCCGTAAGACAATGATGAGCTATTTAAAGAAAAACCCACCAATTAACGAGCAAATGTTACGTACAATGATGATGCAAATGGGGCAAAAGCCTTCACAGAAGAAAATTAATCAAATGATGAAAGCTATGTCTCAACAAATGGACAGCAATGACAAAAAGAAAAAATAAAACGAGAAGGGATGGGCGAACAGCTCATCCCTTTCAATTTTCATAAAACCGTCAACTGTTAAAGCTTTATAGAGGTAATTGTTTTGATACGATGATATTATAGAAGATAGACTATAGTTAGGAGCGTTACACATGGCTGAAGTAAACATATTGTTAGCTTTCGGTGCAGGTTTTTTATCATTTATCTCACCTTGTGTATTACCGTTATATCCCGTATTTCTATCATATATAACAGGTATGAGTGTAGAAGAACTTAAAAATGATAAAGCGATTTTAAGGAAAAGAGCGATGTTACATACTTTATTTTTCTTAATCGGTTTTTCATCGATCTTTATAATGCTCGGGTTTACAGCATCATTTATCGGAGGAACTTTATACGCTTACAGCGATTTAATTAGACAAGTTGGTGCTGTATTAATTGTATTCTTCGGTTTAATGATGATTGGGTTCTTTAATTTTGATTTCCTTATGAAAGAACGCAAAGTTACATTAAAGAATAGACCGGCAGGATACCTTGGCACTTTATTTATTGGTGCAGCGTTCTCGATGAGCTGGACACCATGTACTGGCCCTATTCTAATGGCGATTATTGGCTTAGCAGCAACAAATCCTGAGTCTGGTGTTATAATGATGACTGCATATTCATTAGGGTTTTCTATCCCATTCTTTGTAATGTCATTCTTTATTGGAAAGATGGATTGGATCAAGCGTAACTCACAAAAGATTGTAAAAATTGGCGGTTATGTATTAATCGTATTAGGAATTGCCTTATTCTTTGACTTGTTACGTATTTTTACAGCTTATTTAGCAAATTTCTTTGGGTTTTACGGTTTTTAAAGATTGAATGATTGTGCATAATAGCATATAATAATGATGATTTATTAAACAACGATAAAGGGGATTTACCATGGCACACACTAATGACATAATCCTTAAAACAATGACTCAGTTAATTGCATTTATTTTATTAGGATTTTCTATTTACTTATTCTTTGCTGGTCACAATGCACCAGGTGGCGGATTTATCGGTGGGTTAATGACGGCAGCGGCAATTATTTTAATGTACATTACTTACGGTTATGAAAAGATTGAAAAAATCTTGCCAATTAATTTTACAACAATGTTCGTTGCAGGCTTAGGTATTGCGACCCTAGCTGGTATCGGCTCAATTGTTTTAGGTCACCCGTTTTTATCACAGACTTTTGAATACTATAACTTACCAATAATGGGTGAAACTGAGCTGGCAACAGCATTAATATTTGACCTAGGTGTTTACTTAGGGGTAGTTGGTGTTACGATGACAATTATTTTAACGATCGCAACTGACTCAGATGCTAAGGAAGACGAAGAAAAGGCAGAGGCGTAATGCTTTCAATTTTAGATCACCCAATAGTGGCAGGTTTAATAACAGTAATGGCAGTTATTATGGCAACAGGTATGATTGTCGTAAGAATGCGAGCATCAAAGAAGCCTGCATCAGTTAAAAAAATTATATTACCACCACTATTCATGAGTACAGGAGCATTAATGTTCTTCGTTCCATATTTTCAAATAGAATGGATTTTAGTGATGGAAGCCGTTATTGTTGGTTTATTGTTCTCAATTTTACTCATTTACACTTCGAACTTCGAAATTAAAGAGAACGATATTTACTTAAAACCATCGAAAGCACTTGGTTTCATTTTAGTCGGCTTATTATTAATTAGATTGACTTGGAAAGCGATCACAGGAGCTGATATTTCAGTCGGGGAAACAAGTGCAATGTTCTATATACTAGCTTTTGCTATGCTATTAACTTGGCGAATTGCGATGTTGTTAAAGTACTTAAAACTAAAAGAAAGTTTAAACTAAAAAAGTGGGAGTTAGCCTATTGCTAGCTCCCACTGTCTTTTTCTCTTTCAAGTAAATGTTCGTACTGTGAAAAATCGATATCTTTTTCATTTAGTCTTTTAATTAAAAACTTATGGTCACGTTTAGGAGTCGCTAATATGTAACCTTCAATTAACAAGTCCATCGTGATCGATTTTGCTTTTCGTTCTAATGCAAGTTTTCCGATTTTGGCTCCGATCTTTTGTTTAGCTACATCTCTAAACAACTCTGGAACGGGCTCAACTAACTCATTAAGTAAAGCCTTTTTCTCTTCACTCCATAAATCAATCGTTTCATAGACGTAATACTCTTCCCAATCAATGATTGATTTCCCATCTTCTTTAGGTAGTTTCTTAAGGAATTTACGGAACATAAAATAACCGCCAATAGCCAAAAGCCCTACCATTATAAACGACCAAGCAATTAACAATATACCTACTGTAGTTGACATAAGTACTCACTCTCTTTTTGATGTACATATACATTGGCGGGACTGTGTGGGAATCGAACCCACCGGAGACGGCACGCGCCTCCCAAGCGGTTTTGAAGACCGAGACAAGCACCAGCGTTGCAACCAGCCCCAATTAGTTCATGTTTATATCCAAACGTAATTATACAAGGTAAACTGACCGCAAGCAACTTAAAGATATCATTGTACTGTTTTAATAGGGCGAAAAATCTAGTATAATTGTTCTAAATAAAGAATAAATGATTAAAATTGTTTAGACAATTATAAACTATTTAGTTAAAATGAGAATAGTTGTTATAATTTGTTAGCATTTATCATAGTTTGTTAATAAACTATTCGTCAAGTGAGGGGAGGATCAACCCGATTATGAAGAACCATGTCACTTTTAAAGATGTAAACGAACTATTTTACGACGTTGAATATGGTGGGATAATAGAAGCTGCTAATTCATGGATTGATCAAAACTCAATGACTGTCAAAACGATTTATGATGAATCTTTTAATATAATTTATATAACCGCTAACGTTGAAGAAGTATTCGGTTATAATCAAAATGAACTAATTAGTAAATCTATTATGAACTATATCCATCCTGAACACCGACAATCATTTTATGGATGTCTAGAAAAGCTTGAAGATAATGAAAAATTACGTCACGAATTTCGTGTGTTACATAAAGATGGTAGATATATAGATTGCCAAGCCCATTCTGGGAAAATAGTTGACCGTAAAACAGGTCAACCCTATTATATTAGTGTGACACAAGACATTATGGCTCATAAACAAGCACAACAAATGCTTGTAAGCTCCGAAAAATTGTCAACAGCAGGTCAACTCGCTGCTAGTGTCGCCCATGAAATCCGCAATCCAATTACGTCTTTAAAAGGGTTTTTACAACTTTTAGAGACTGGTATTGAAGGTAAAGAAGCATATTTAAACATTATGAAAGATGAAATCGAAAAAATTGAGTCCATTTCATCAGAGCTTCTATATATCGCGAAGCCGTCACCGAATGAATTTAAAGAAGCGAATATAGTAGAAATGTTAGAAGAAGTATGTATGCTAATGCGTTCACAAGCAAGACTAGAAGATGTTGAAATCGTACTAGACAGTAATCTTAAAAGCTATATGATCTTATGTGACAGATCACAAATTAAGCAAGTTTTCATTAACTTAATTAAAAATGCTATTGAAGCGATGCATGAGCCTGGAGAAGTTACGATTAAAGTAACTAATGACCACTATTTATCTGTAGAAGTAATCGATGAGGGAGAAGGGGTTCCTGATTCGTTAAAAGAAAGGTTAGGTCAACCGTTCTTGACGACTAAAGATAAAGGTACTGGCTTAGGCTTAATGGTTACGATTGATATTCTACAAAATCATGAAGCAGAATTATTAATTAGAGACCGTGAACCAAAAGGTAGTATTTTTCAAGTTAAATTTTCCTAATGCTAGTTGGTGGGTTTATGACAAAAATTAACTATACGATTGGTATAGCAGGCCATATTGACCATGGTAAATCAGCATTAACAAGGGCTCTTACGGGTGTAAAAACAGACAGACTGAAAGAAGAGCAAGAAAAAAAGATATCAATCGAATTAGGTTATGCACCTTTATATGCGGATCAAGAATACTCATTATCTATTATAGACGTTCCAGGTCACGAAAAGTTCATTAGACAAATGATTGCGGGCGTATCCGGTGTTGATCATACGTTATTAATCATCGCAGCTGATGAGGGGGTTATGCCACAAACGGTTGAACACATTGAAATTTTAAATTACTTAGAGATTAATCATGCATACATAGTCATTACGAAAGTCGATTTAGTAGAAGAAGGGCTATTACAACTCGTAATAGATGACATAAACCATCATATTAAAAATACAATATTTGAAAATGTTTCAATCTATTGTGTAGATTCTATCAGTGGAAATGGAATAGACCTATTAAAGACCGACCTAATTTCAGATTTAAAGAGCATGCCTGAAAAAGACCATTCAGGCTTTTTTAGAATGCCAGTCGATCAAGCTTTCCACGTACATGGGATTGGTACAGTTGTTAGAGGAACAATTGTTGAAGGTTCGATTAGTGATAGGGAACTAATAACAGTAAAGCCGCAAGAAATTAATACTGAAGCAAAAAGTCTACAACAATTTGGACAAACGGTTAGTGAGGCGAGAGCAGGTACACGAACAGCAATCGCCTTAAAAGGGGTGGATTATCATTCTGTAAAAAGAGGGGACGTTCTAACAACGAACAACCATGAAGCTTCAAACAGAATTGACCTTAAATTACACATAAGCCCGAACTTAAATAAAGCGATTAAACAAAGGTCTCCCATCAAGTTTTACACTGGTACGAGTGAAGTTTACGGTAGATTAATTCTGTTTGACCGAAATGAAATAAAAACGGCAAACGAAGAAGTCTACGCTCAAGTCGAGCTGGACCAAACCGTTTATGCTACTAGACATGACTATTTCATTTTAAGAAGAGCAACACCTATTGAGACAATTGGCGGTGGCCAAATCATCAATGCTCCAGCTAAACGACACCGCTTCGGAACGAATACAGTCAAAATGTTAAAACAGCAGAGCGAGTTAACGATTGATGAAGCAATCATTGACTATATAGAAGAAAAAGGCGTTGCTAAAGAGAAAGAAATGATCAACGAGTTAGCAATTGATCCAACAGAAGGTCATGAAATTTTAAATACTCTATATGAACAAGACAAAATCTATTTAATTAATGATTTAATTATGACAAGTAACTGGTTAGAAAAATATATTCAACTACTTAACACCGAGCTAACTAACTATCATAACCATTTCTCTTTAAGGCAAGGCTACCCAAAAGCAGAATTCGTTCAATTGTTTCCAGTCAAAGCGAAGACAGGGAAAGTTATAGTGGACCATTTAGTGGACCAAGGGCACTTTAAACAAAAGAACAACAACATCGCATTGCCAACATTTTCGCCATTTATTGATGAATCATTAAAACAAGATGTTGATTTAGGACTGGCAAAACTAAAACAAGACGCATTGCACGTAGAAAAGTTTAATAAATACTTCCCAACTATAGGGAAAGATACTATTTTAGATTTGCAGCAATACTTAACTGCAACCGATCAAATATTTCAATTATCTGAGGAGCTTGTGATCAGTCATGAAGCATTTCATAACGCTGTTAATCATCTTCGTAACCAAACGAACGACACATTTACGTTAAAAGAGGCAAAAGAAGTCTTATCATTGTCACGTAAATATTTAATTCCATTACTAGAAAAGTTAGATGAGCTAAAATTCACGAAAAGGTTGGACAACGCGAGACAGTGGAATAACCAATAATTTAACTGCACGGGGTTGGGACAAATAGGCTGGAGTTTATTGAAAACACGAACAAAGGGGCTTTTAGCTTTGTTGAGTAGACAC
>NZ_AKIF01000129.1 GCF_000269905.1 Alkalibacillus haloalkaliphilus C5 | reverse complement strand
CACCAACGGTTCAGGGAAAAGACAACCTACCTTCTAAGTGAAATTGTACAGTTACAATATTTTATAGCCAATTAATTAGTGCTTAAACAAAAAATCGGCAACCATTTAATGGTTGCCGAATATTTAAATGGTTTTTATTATTTTTTAACTACGTTAGAAGCTTGAGGGCCACGGTCGCCTTCAACGATTTCGAATTCAACTTCTTGACCTTCTTCTAAAGTTTTGAAACCTTCTTGTTGGATTGCTGAGTAGTGTACGAATACATCGTCTCCACCTTCAACTTGGATGAAACCATAACCTTTTTCAGCGTTGAACCATTTTACTACACCGTTTTGCATTTTAAAAAATCCTCCTAAAAACTATCCACCTAAGTTCTAGATGGTTATTTCACAATAGACGTAAAGATAAAAAAAGGGTAACTCCTATAGAAATGAAGGATCACAAATGCATCTTTCACTTCTATAGAAGTTACCTGACTTTCTTTATGATTCTTCACATCTCTATTGCACTTTTAAGTATACTGAAAGTTATTGATAAAGTCAAGAGAGAACAAGTACAATATATGTAATATATATGTAAGGATGATGAAATGTGACAATTTTAATTGGGCTAACAGGATGGGGTGATCATGTTGATATTTATGATCAAGAGCACACAACTCGAAATAAGCTCGAATCTTATGCAGCTCACTTCCCGGTCGTTGAATTAGATAGTGCATTTTACGGCATTATCGATCATAGTCAATATGAAAAGTGGTCTAATCAAACGCCTAGCAATTTTTCATTTGTTGTGAAAGCTTATCAAGCGTTTACTGGTCACGACCGTCAAAAGTATACCCGAAAAGAAATGAAGGAGTTATTTTCACTTTATCAAAAACAAATTTCCCCTCTTGTTAAAGAAGGGAAATTGCAGAACATTTTATTTCAGTTTCCGCCTTGGTTTGATGTGAATCAAGACAATATTAGGCGCTTAAAATTTATTCGTGAGCAGTTTAAAGATTACCCAATTGCTATAGAATTTCGCAATAGAAGTTGGTATGATGAGCATATTAAGGAACATACGTTACAGTATTTACAAGATGATCGGTGGATTCATACGATTTGTGATGAACCTCAAGCTGGTAAGTCCTCTGTCCCGATCGTTCCAGAAGTTACAAACGTAGAACAATCATTAATACGCTTTCACGGCCGTAATATTTATGGTTGGAATAATAATGGCCAAGACAATTGGCGTGAGGTACGCTTTCTATATAATTATTCTGATCAAGAACTAGAAGAATGGCAAAACCGAATTGACCTTTTGAAGCAAAAAGTTAAACAAATGACTATTTTGTTTAACAATAACTCAGGCGGTCATGCTTATGAAAATGCTAAGAGGTTTCAACGAATGTCAAACTTAACTTATGAAGGGTTAAACCCTAAACAAATTGACTTGTTTACTGATTAATTGACGGAGCGAGCACCTAAGTAGCGTGCTTGCCAATAACGATCTGACATGTTTGCGACAGTAACACCGCTTGTTGTTCCAGCGTGTACGAATTGGCCGTCGCCAATATATACACCAGCGTGTGATGGGCCAGGTTTGTAAGTTTCAAAAAACACAATGTCACCAACACTTGGTTCAGAAACTGGCGTTGTTACATTCCAAATGTCATTGACCGTTCTTGGTAATGACACGCCATGTTGAAAATATACATATTGTAAAAATCCGCTACAATCAAATCCGCTCGGTGACGTACCACCCCATGCATATGGTGTGCCGACGTAAGATCTCGCTGTTGAAGCAGCGTTGCTATATGTAGTAGATGAGCTTTGGATCTCAGATTGATTAGACTGAGTATTCGTGTTTGCAGAGCGATTTGTCTGTTCTGTAGTCGTTTGGTGGGAAACGGTTATAATTTGATCTAAACTTGATAGATCTAGGTCTTTATTGTTTAATTGATTGAAATAAATTAATGCACGTTTCGTATTTTGGCCTGCATCGCCATCAATACGATCATGGTATAAGCCCAATCCAGATAAAGCTGACTGAACACGCTTAACATTGTGAGATTGTTCTCCAAAGTTTATATCTTCAGCCAAGTCATTGATCACACTAATATATTGGTCATAAATAACTTGGTTAAGCATTTCAATCGTGTGATCATTTAATTCACCACTAGGTGTTAAGTTATAGTCATTTTGAAAACTTTTAACAGCGAACTCTGTTAAAACATTGTATCGATCAGTCTCTTGACCTGGATAATAATTGGCAGTCTCAGCTTGCGGTGAAGTAGTACGACTGAATCACCGTGGTCTCCATATGAAAGTTGATTCATTTCTTTGATTTGTTGTTTTGTATATGCGTCAACTGGCACATGAAAAACAAACGGAGAACTTAGTGCTAAACTACCCGCCATAGCGCCAATCATGAAAGTTCTCGTCGGTTTCCGTTTGATCATTTTACCAACACCTTTTCATTTCATTGATATCTGTTCGAAATATATGTGCTGATTATTAAAACTATGAATTACAAAAATGTTACGAAAAAATTATAGGGGTGAAATAATATGGATAATGTAAATGAGCAAGGCTATTTAAACTTATGTCGACATGTTCTTGAATATGGTAGTGATCGAGGTGATCGAACAGGGGTTGGAACGCGCTCAATTTTTGGACACCAAATGAGGTTTAACTTACAAGAAGGGTTTCCTTTATTAACGACGAAGCGCGTCCCGTTTAAATTAATTGCTAGTGAACTGCTTTGGTTCATTAAAGGAGATACAAACATTCGTTACTTACTTGAGCATAACAACAACATATGGAACGAGTGGGCTTTTAAAAACTGGGTTCAAAGTGACCAGTATGATGGACCTGACATGACTGATTTTGGAATGCGATCGTTACAAGATGAACAATTTAACGAACAATATCAAGAGCAGATGGGTCACTTTAAAAAACGAATTTTAGAAGACGATCAGTTCGCAGAAGCCTTCGGTCACCTTGGTGATGTTTACGGTAAACAATGGCGTCATTGGCAAGATTCAAAAGGTGAGACAATCGACCAGTTAAAGCAAGTGATCCACGATATTAAGAATAACCCTAATTCAAGAAGGCTTATTGTGTCAGCTTGGAACCCAGAGGACATACCGACAATGGCCTTGCCACCTTGTCATACGCTGTTTCAATTTTATGTACAAGATGGTAAGTTGTCATGTCAGCTTTATCAAAGAAGCGGCGATATTTTTCTTGGCGTTCCATTCAATATTGCGAGCTACGCATTGTTGACACATTTAATTGCACATGAGTGTGGACTTGAAGTAGGAGAATTTGTTCACACGTTTGGGGATGCTCACATTTATCACAACCATTTTGATCAAGTTAATAAACAACTTAGTCGTGAGATGAAACAGTTTCCAACACTTAAGCTTAATACTGAAAAACAGTCAATTTTTGATTTTGAAGTTGAAGATCTATCTGTAGAAGGATACAATCCGCACCCTGCTATTAAGGCACCAGTTGCGGTTTAGGAGGTAAAGGATGAAACTCTCATTAATCGTCGCTATGGATGACAATCAAGTCATTGGTTTAAATAATGATATGCCTTGGCACTTACCGAACGATTTAAAATACTTTAAAAAAGTAACATCAGACTCGACAATTGTAATGGGGCGAAAAACGTTCGAATCAATAGGACGACCATTACCGAACCGCCATAACATCATCATGACGCGAAATGACCAGTACACTCAAGAAGGGTGTTCTGTTGTTCGTAATTGGGAAGAGTTACCTCCATTAGTGGAAGGTGAAGAGGAAGTCTTCATTATCGGTGGTTCAGAATTGTTTAAAGACGCTTTAAACCAAGTCGATTACATGTATATTACTAAAATCCATGAAACATTTGATGGTGATACTTATTTTCCAACGATCAATTGGGATGATTGGACATTAGTAAGCGAACAATTAGGAGAACTAGATGAGAAGAACAAGCATGAACATACCTTTTTAATATACCGTCGCGTAAATAAGTGAACATTTTGTAACAGAATGCATTAATATTTGCAAAAACAGGATAAATAAGCGACAATAATGTAAGGATTAGTCTGCGAATGGGTAGGTGTTTACATGACAATCGGAGTTCCAGGGTTAATATTAATTATTTTAATCCTATTAATTATATTCGGTCCGAAAAAGCTACCTGAATTAGGGCAAGCTTTAGGGCAAACGTTAAAAGAATTCAAAAAGTCAACTAATGAGTTAACATCAGATCAAGATGATCAACCGAAAAAGACAATTGATCATCAATAACGTCTAAGTATTGGAGTGATATTATGGGCATTGGCAGCATCGGTTTACCGGGATTAATTTTAATTGTACTTGTTCTGTTACTAGTATTTGGCCCATCGAAGTTACCTGAGATTGGAAAAGCGTTCGGCTCTTCTTTAAAGGAATTTAAAAAAGCAACGAACGGTTTAATCTCAGAGGACTCAAATGATTCTAGTTCAAAGAAAAACAACTCAGATTCGAACAATCAATAAGCTTGCATGATTAAGATGTAAGGGAGCCCCTTACATCTTCTTTTATGGAACTTTTACTTTAAAAATATGTACTTGGTTAATGTAAGAGGGTGAACGAGATGGCAAATGACCAACAAATTAGCCAGAATGAAATGGATTGGACAGAGCACCTAGGTGAACTAAGGAAACGTTTTTTTTGGAGTTTCATTGTCTTTGCGTTATCATTTGGTGTTGGTTTTTATTTTCGTGAAGAAATATACTTATATATTGCAAATGACGTCCCATTTCAATTAACAGTTTTAAGCCCTTTTGATATTATTTGGGTCTATGTCATTATCGGAACAATGGTTGGTTTAATTATAACTGTCCCGTTTCTCGCATTTCAGTTATGGTTATTCATAAAACCAGGATTAACAAAACATGAAAAAAGGGTAAGCTTACTTTACGTACCTGCAATTTTTATTTTGTTTATATTAGGTTTAGCGTTTGGTTATTTCGTCATTAAAGATTTAGTATTAAACTTTTTACTTAACTTAAGTGACGGTTTAGTTAACGAAATGTTTACTGTTAATAATTACTTTAAATTTATTCTTCAAATAACAGTACCATTTGCTTTCTTTTTCGAAGTTCCGTTAATTGCGATGTTTTTAACGAGTTTAGGCATTTTAACACCAGCTTTTATGAAGAAGACGAGAAAGTTCGCCTATTTAATTCTTGTCGTGATTGGAACGATGTTGTCACCACCTGACTTTATTTTGCAGTTAGTAGTAGCAGCTCCGTTGATCTTTCTATATGAGCTCGCTATAATTACGTCAGGAATCGTTTATCGTAAACGTATGAAAAAGCTAGAAGAGTTAAACCAACAATCTAAAGAATTATAAAAAGCAGGTGTTCAAATGAAGTCTTTTTATCACTTTGCGATGCAATATCGAGGAGTCGAAAATAAACAAGATGAACGGAAACAGTTAGCCGACTGGATGTTTTATGATCATGATTTTCCAAAACTATCAGTCAGTTATGATGAAATTACAAGGTATTTAGAAATGCAAGTACCTTTTCCAGATGCATTAAAAACGTTTGATGAATTATGGGATGATTATAAAGAAAATTCAACATGACAAAAAGCCAGGTGAAAATTCGCCTGGCTTTTTGTCTATTTGGTATTGGTGAAAGTAAGTGTATAAACTTGTTGTCCTTTAGTATGCTAAATTAGCAAGCGTAAGAGCTACCTACAATGATTAGTAGAATGAATAGAACAACAATTAAAGTAAAACCGCCTCCGTAATAACCTTTACTCATAAAAGAATCACTCCTTAGCCCTGTTTTGTTTTCACTGTTAACTTATGCACCCTTGTGTGCGTGTGTATAGGCTATCATAATGAGACTTGTATAAATGTCTTGAAATATTTAAAGGGAGGTTTAAAGATGGAGATTAAAACCGACTGGAATGAAGTATTAACTGAACAATTTAAACAACCTTACTTTAAAAGTCTAATTAAATATGTAAAAGAGCGTTATGAACATGAAACGGTTTACCCACCTTATTCAGAAATGTTTAATGCGTTTAACCAAACTCCATTTTCAGAAACTAAAGTTGTTATAGTTGGTCAAGATCCTTATCACGGTGAAGGACAAGCGAATGGATTAAGCTTTTCAGTACATAAAGACCAAGCACTTCCTCCATCATTAAAAAATATCTTTAAAGAATTGGAATCAGATTACGGGTGTTACCCGGAGCATGGTGATCTTACTCATTGGGCAAATCAAGGTGTGTTACTATTGAATACTTCATTAACTGTCAAAGAAGGAGAAGCAAATGCACATCATTCATTACGTTGGGACGAATTCACAAAATCAGTTATACAAATTGTAAGTAAAGAGAAGAACCACGTTGTTTTTGTCTTATGGGGAAAACAAGCTTATAAAAATAAGGCGATCATTGATGAGCGGCATACAATCGTACATGCTCCTCACCCAAGTCCGCTATCTGCGTATAGAGGATTTTTTGGAAGTAAACCATTTAGTCAAGTTAACGAAGCCTTAAATGAGCATGGGCAAGAGCCTGTTAATTGGTGTTATTAACATTAGCCTATACAGGATACGCATTTATCCCGTACATTATAATAGTTGAATGAAGGAGGAATAAGTATGTATCCTGTACGGCACCATCATGATTATTGGAGTCAACAAGCGCCACAGCATGGTTTTCATCAGCCTACAAGGCATCAAGGTTTTAGTAGACCTAACATTGTTCAGCAGTTGTTAGCAAAAATTAAAGGCCCAGGGGGCAAGGCACCGTTGCACACACCACATGCCCCTTTTCAAATGACGGCATCTAAATATCATAATTTCCACGACACTTTAAATCATATTCAAAAAGGTTTAGGTATGGTTCAACAAGTACTACCTTTATGGAAACAGTATGGTCCACTTATAAAGAATGCACCGATGTTCATTGATATGGTAAAATTAATGATGGAAGAGGATGAAGGAAAAAAGCAAACGGTTGATGATCATAAATTTGATGAAGAACAAATAGCGAAGATGCTCAATGAAGATGACGTGGCAGTACAATCAAAAGAAGAAGTTAAAATCCCATCGAAATCAAAACATCAACCGAAAGGCTTACCTCAACCTAAGTTATACATTTAGATGTCTCATAGGAGTGATTCGATGAGTACGAAATTAAGTCAAGCTACATTTGCTGGAGGGTGCTTCTGGTGCATGGTTGAACCATTTGACCGCCGACCAGGAATTTATGAAGTTGTATCCGGCTATACAGGTGGACATACAACTGATCCGACATATGAAGAAGTGTGTTCTAATACGACTGGTCATTTGGAAGCTGTCCAAATCACATTTGACGAGGACGTTTTTCCATATGACCAGCTACTAGAACTGTTTTGGCAACAAATTGATCCGACAGATGCAGGTGGTCAATTTAATGATCGCGGTGAATCGTACAAGCCAGCAATTTTTTATCACAATGAACAACAAAAGCAATTAGCTAAGCAGTCAAAACAGTCTTTAGAAGAGAGTGGTAAGTTTAAAGACCCAATAGTTGTTGAAATTCGTGAAGCTACAACATTTTACCGAGCTGAAGAAGGTCATCAAGATTATTATAAGAAAAACCCGTTTCATTATAAGCTTTATAAAAAGGGCTCTGGCAGGCAAGGTTTTATTAAAGATCATTGGTCAGAAGACAAAGATTTAAAAGCTTTACGTCAAAACCTTTCTGAAATGCAATACAAAGTAACTCAGGAAGATGCAACTGAACCTCCTTTTAGAAATGAATATTGGGATCATGAAGGAGAAGGGATATATGTCGATATCGTTAGTGGAGAGCCACTGTTTTCTTCCCAAGATAAATATGACGCAGGATGTGGTTGGCCGAGCTTCACAAAACCAATTGCTCCATTAGAAGAAGACTTGGATACATCACACGGTATGCGTCGAATAGAGGTGAGAAGTCAGTACGTTGATTCTCACCTAGGACATCTGTTTGATGATGGTCCCGCTGATCAAGGTGGTATGCGTTACTGTATTAACTCTGCAGCACTTAAGTTCATTCCAAAAGAACGTTTAGAAGAAGAAGGTTATGGAAAATATAAACAATTATTTGAATGAAAAAGTTAATCAAACATTTGATTAATGATTTTAGGAAGGTGTTAAGATGATCCATAAAACGTGGGAAAACAACGAAACAATAAAAAAAATTAAGTGTGTTCACACTGATGCTAAAAAGTTTACAGTTAACAATGTGTTAACAACAGGGAAGACGTATGATGTTAAAAATGAATCAGAGGAATTTTATTTCGTAATTGATGATTCAGGCAAAATGGGCGGATTTTATAAAGAATACTTTGAAGAAGTGTAAAGCTGGTGAAAGGCCTAGTTGAGACTGAACAAACAAAACAGGGATTTTAGGAAGTCATATTGTTACTTAGTTGTTTGTTGGTTATGCAGTTAA
>NZ_AKIF01000128.1 GCF_000269905.1 Alkalibacillus haloalkaliphilus C5 | reverse complement strand
GCCTTGGCAGTCTCAGCAGCAAACTCCTGTTGGTGCTGATTTTGTTGGTTCTGACGCTTTACTTCTTGAGCGTTAGTACCAGCAGCAGTTTGGTTTTGTTGTTGCTGTTGCTGTTGCTGACGTTGGTTCTTTTTAGCCATCTGATATCACCTCCGCAACAGTTAATCTAACCAAAAAGCGAAGATGTTATCCAAGATAAACTTTAATTCTTATTACCAAAAACATCTAATTTAAACCTAATTCATTCACTACTTTCTGTTGAACGTTTGGAAATGGATATGTTTCAAGCTCATTAACCTTAACCCACTTCCCTTCAAGGTTAATTGAATCTTGAGATTTAATTTCAGCGACAATTAAATCTAACTCCCAAATAACGTGAGAAAACACATGCCTTACTTGATTATAATCAGAATGAACACTTAATTTAACACCATGTTCTAGCTCAAACCAATTAATAAAATCCTTTTCATCAAATTCTGATTGTGAAAACATCGGAAATTGCCACATGTTAGCTAATAAACCATTTTCAGGTCTTTGCTCGATAAAGTATTGATCGTCTTCATTTTTTAAAACTATTGTGAAAAAAGCTTCCCTCTTCTGTTTTTTTGCTTTAGTTTTAACTGGTAATGCTGCTTGGGTTTCACGCTCGTACGCTAAACAATGTTGTTGCACAGGGCATTGCTCACACTTCGGCTTTTTCGGTTGGCAAATTAATGCTCCTAACTCCATTAACCCTTGGTTAAAAGAAGATGGATCCTCTTGAGACATAACATTAGAAATAACATCTTCAAACATCTTTTTCGTTTTTGGTCTAGCAATATCTTCTTCAATATGGAGTACTCTAGACATAACACGCATAACATTACCATCGACAGCAGGTTCTGCTTGATTAAAAGCAATACTTAAAATCGCTCCTTGTGTATACGAACCAATCCCTTTGAGTTTCTTTAACTCTTTTTTTTTATTTGGTACGATTCCGTCATATGATGTAACAACTTCTTTCACTGCTTCATGAAGGTTTCGAGCTCTCGAATAATATCCTAATCCTTCCCAAGATTTTAATACATCTTGTTGATCAGCTTTAGCTAAGTCATAAACAGTCGGATAACGTTCCATAAATTGTTCAAAATAAGGGATAACTGTATCGACTTGAGTTTGTTGAAGCATAATTTCAGAAACCCATATACGATATGGGTCTTGGTTTTCCCGCCATGGTAAATCACGTTTAATTTCGTTATACCAATTAATCAGATCTTGCTGAAATGCTTCACGATTAAACAAAATGGGTATAGATATAGAAGTAGACTGCGTCATATAATCACCTATTCGATAAGGAGGTATGGACCATTGGATACTGCTACCCATATAACAATGGGAGTTGCAATCGGTGGGTTAGCCACTTTAGACCCAGCAGTTCAACAAAACACTGACCTTTTCCAAGCCGTTTTAATCGGTGCAATTGTCGGTTCACACGCTCCAGACTTTGATACATTTTTTAAATTTAAAGATAATGCCACATATATTAGACACCATCGTGGTTCGTCTCATTCACCATTAGCAGTATTGCTATGGAGTTTATTAGTAACTTTTTCGATCTACGCTTTTTATATAGACATCCCTTGGCTCAACCTATGGTTCTGGGTACTATTATCAGTTGCGTTACACGTTCTTGTTGATATATTTAACGCTTATGGTACCCAAGCATTGAAACCATTTGTTAACAAATGGATTGCATTAGGATGGATCAATACATTCGATCCTTATATCTTCGGTCTATTTTTAATTGGGGCTTTTGCATGGATATTAGGTGCAGAACCAAGTATGACTTATTTAATCGTTTTCTTTGTTGTATTCTTATACTATATTAAACGATTTTTTGATAAAAAAGAAATAACTGATATTTTACAAAAACATTTTCCAAACGCAACAAAAATTATTACACAACCTACAATTCATCATAATACTTGGCGTGTTGTCATTGAAACACCAGATTATTATTTCGTAGCAGATAGTGACCACGGTCATATCGACATTAAAGATACGTTTAAAAAAAATAAATTACCTGAAACAACTGAGATGAATGCTGCATTTCAAGATGGAAACGTCAAAGCTTTTATAGATTTCTCACCCATCTACCGTTATGAAATCGACCGTTTTGATGATTATGTAGAAATCCGCTTTATCGATTTACGGTACCGTTCTAAAGGGCATTACCCATTTGTAGCTGTTGTAACTTTAGATAAATTTTATAACATATTAACTTCCTATACTGGCTGGGTATATTCTGAAGAAAAACTTCAAAAAAAGCTAAGAACCATTGTCATAGCATAATAAAAACCAGTTGAGAGGGCAAGCCATTCTCAACTGGTTTAAATAATCTATTCTGCTCGTTCAGTTAATAACGCGATCGGTAAAGCTTCTTCATCATTAACGACTTCACCTTGTTTCGACTTGCGTTTTCCCCAAGCAAAGACACCATTCATATAATCAATTTCAAACAATTCACTTGGTGAACCGTCTATTTCATAAACTTGTCCACGTCTATACTCTCTTGGATTTTTCATATAAGATTTCGCCATAACGATTTTACGCTGATGCACAGCGTATTCATTAACCATACCCATTTGTTCTGCTTTTTGTGCCTTCTCTGTTAACTCTGCAATTTCTTTTTGCAGTTGTTCTACTGTATATTGACTATAACGACGTTGCATTTCGTATTCTCCTTTCATACTCCATTTTACATCGTATCAAATTCAAGTCATAATAAAAATAGTTTAACTAAAAGTTGGGAGGCTACAACATGAAAACAGCACTAATTACTGGATCCGGTTCAGGTTTAGGACAAGCATTAGCTTTAGAATACGCTAATCAAGACTATACCATTTATCTAGTCGGCCGAAATGAAGAAAAGCTAAACACTTCAAAAAATTTAATTGAACAGTCTGGTGGACAAGCGAAAGTATTCACTTGTGACATTACCGATTGGAACTCTGTCAGCAACTTAGCAAAGCAAATTGACCAAGTTGACCTACTCATTAACAATGCTGGAATAGGCTACTTTAATATACTTGAGGACCTTGAAAAGCACGAAATCGATACGATGGTTAACGTGAACGTAAATGGTATGATTTATGTTACGAAACATTTCTTAAACCATTTACTTTCATCAAATGGTCGTATGTTAAACATTATTTCAACTGCTGGCTTAAAAGGAAAAGTACAAGAATCAGCATACTGCGCTAGTAAATTTGCACAACGTGGTTTTACTGAAAGTCTACAAAAGGAACTAGCTGAAGAAAACATTGAAGTATCAGCTGTTTACATGGGTGGAATGAACACACCATTTTGGGAAGGTAGTGATTTCGTTAAAGATCCATCATTTTTACCTTCACCACAAGATTATGCAAAACAAATTATCGCACAGGATGACGGACGTCATGAAATTCACGTTAAATAAACTTAAAGCATGGAAAAAGGTTAAACCTCCTCTTCCATGCTTTTTTCATTAATATATTGCTCGATTAATTCGGCTGGAAAACCTTTTTGAAATAAAGAAGCTTTTACTTTCTGCTGTAACTGGAAACCTTCATGCTTTCTTTCAAACTTACGCCACGCTTTTTCCCCTTGATACTTTAAAGCCTCGTATTCTTCATCTTCATCGACTGATAATTCAATCGACTGTAACGCGATTTCGATCGCATCATGGGTAAAACCTTTCTGAATTAATGATTGTTTTAAGCTATTCACGTGTTCTTTGAATGACTTTTTACGGCTCGCGTTAACTTTCTTTTCAATTAACTTCACAAGCTTATCTATTTCAAGTTCTTTCGTATAATGACTAAGTCCTTGTTCAACTTCATGTTCTGTTAGCTTCTTTTGATAAAGCTCTTGTCTAATTTTATTTGGACCGTTCATAGAAGTGTTCATTTTCGTTCTAACGTAAGCTTCGGCGAATGCAACATCATCTAATAATTTTTCAGTTTGAAGTCGTTCAATGACGTAAGCAATATCTTGTTCTGTTGCTTCTTTTTTCTGTAAATATTCTATAATTTCAGATTTCGCTCGCATTCGATAGCTTAAATAGTTTAAAGTAAGGGTATAGTATCTATACATGGCATCTTGTTGCTCAATGTTTCTAACTTCCTCACTAGATAACTCTAAACCTTTACGCAATTCAAATCGTACTAATAGATCTTCATGGATGCCAAATGCAAATTCATCCTGACCATTTTTCTCATAAAAGACGTTATATCGCTGTTGATTCTTTTTTTGCTTTGTAATCTTACTAATTTTCTTCATAAAAATACACTCCTGTTAGTGTCATAATTTCATTATAGTACATATAAAAAAGGAGGTACATCTGTTTGAAAATAGTTATTGCAGGTGGAACAGGTTTTGTCGGGCAACATTTAGTCGATTATTTTACGTCAAAAGATGACCAAGTTATTATACTAACACGCAACCCTCGCAATAATAGTAGTGAAGATAATGTTACTTACGTTGAGTGGCTTAATGGGGATTCTCAACCTGAACTGCAAGTTAACAGTGCAGATGTCTTCATTAACTTAGCTGGTGAGTCATTAAATGGCGGACGATGGAATGATGAACGAAAGAAAAGAATACTAGAAAGTCGTATTACAACAACACGAGAACTTATTCGCATCATGAATGCAATGACAAATCCACCCCACACGTTCATAAACGCTTCGGCAATTGGCTTTTATGGAATTTCCGATACAGAAATCTTTACAGAACAAACAGTAAATCCAGGAAGTGACTTCTTAGCTGAGGTGTGCAACATTTGGGAACAAGAAGCAAATGAAGCGAATAAGTTGGACATTCGTACAGTTAAAGCACGTTTCGGATTAATATTAGATCAACATAATGGTGCTTTACCTAAAATAGCTCTGCCCTATAAATTGTTCGCAGGCGGACGTTTAGGTAGTGGTGAACAATGGGTGTCGTGGGTCCACATTTATGACGTTGTTAAGATAATCGATTGGATAATTAATAATAAACAAGTTAGTGGGTCTGTAAATATAACAGCCCCTGACCCCAAACGAAATAAGGATTTCGGCAAAGAGTTAAGTAATACTATTAAAAGACCTCATTGGCTCCCGGCACCTTCATTTGCGATTAAAACACTCTTAGGAGAAATGAGTCTGTTGTTATTATGCGGTCAATATGTATATCCGAAAGCTTTAGAAGACTCGGGTTATCCATTCCAATTCGCAACGCTTCAAACCGCTTTACGTGACTTATACGAGCGATGAATTTGTGAGAAAATTACGTGTTTTAAATTGGTAATTAAAAACTTTAAAAAACCTATTTTCAAATAGACTATGATGTTGTAGAATTCATTTAGTCAAATTCAAGGGAAGGCAAATGGTGCGCCACCGCTTCGAATAGAAGTGGTTCTAGTGGGTTCGATTCCCACCCCGGATTTTTGTTATGTGCATTGTATGCAATAGTTTTTCAGATGTGCAATTGATAAAAATTCGAGGGTGATCGCACCCGTCGCCTGCGTCTTCAGTAAGCGTCACCCTCACGAAACAATTTAAGTTGAAGGAGGGTTTTTTTATGCTTAAAAGAAGAGAATTACAGGATGTCCCTGCGTTATTCCCACTATTGAATGATGAAGCAGTTAAGCCATTCGTACGAGAAAAAGCTGATACGATGGAAGCTTACTACTTCTTCACAAACATGATGAATCAACAAGAAGAAAATGGCGAACTCATCTCAAGAACCATTTTAGATGAGATGGAAAATCCAGTCGGTGCGATCACTCTATATGATATTGATGAACAAAAAGGCTTTTTAGCTACTTGGTTAGGCAAACCATACTTTGGCCAAGGCTATAACCAATATGCTAAAGAACTATTCTTGTGGGAATTATTTATGGAACAAGACATTGAAGTTGTCTTTTTAAAGGTTAATAAATTAAATAGCCGCTCTTTACGAGCAGTCAATAAGTTATCTTACGCTGTTGAAGCAAATGAAACTTATCCGAATGTATACGAACAAATTAATCAAGGTAACAAAGAATATGATCTGTTTGCAATCTACAAAGATGCTTTCATCTTTTATATGCATGAAAATGATGATGAAGAGGTCGATGAACTTGAAGCTTGAAAGAACCGTCCAATAGGTGGAAAACCATCTATTGGACTTTTTTTACCCCTAAAAGCGTTGTAAGTGTACTATTTTATATAGTACACTTTAATTATAAATATTACTTACTTTAACTTTTTCATAATTTTCGAAAGTATTTAGATAATTTTTTGGCTATACTGATAGTAAAGGAGTGAACGATATGGATGCAACTCTGATACAACTACTCATCCCTTTAGGTGTTTTGCAATTAATACTCATTATTATTGCTTTAATTGATTTACGAAAGATTGATGAAACAAACGGCCCAAAGTGGATGTGGATACTGATTATTATATTCTTCAACTTAATAGGACCGGTCTTATATTTCATTATTGGAAGGAGGATGTAACAAATGACATTAATGTCTGTAGAACAACTGACTAAAACATATCAATCAACAAATGTTGTAGATGAACTGACTTTTTCGTTAGAACCAGGTAAGTGTGTTGCCCTTTTAGGACCAAATGGGGCTGGTAAAACAACAACACTTAGAATGTTAGCTGGATTTATTAAGCCAACTAAAGGTGAGATCGTTTTTAATGAAGAAAGGTTTAGCCGTGATGTCCGTCATTATGTAGGATACTTACCACAGTACCCTGTTTTTCATAATTGGATGTCTGGAGAAGAGTTTTTAATTTATGTTGGTCAGCTTGCCTATTTAACGAAGCATGAAGCGAAAGCAAAAGCAGCAGAATTACTAGACTTAGTGAATTTAAGCGATGCTAAAAAGCAAAGAATTTCAAAGTACTCAGGTGGTATGAAACAGCGACTAGGAATTGCTCAAGCATTAATTCACGACCCTAAACTCATCATACTAGACGAGCCAGTTTCATCATTAGATCCAATTGGTCGACGTGAAGTATTAAATTTAATTAGAGAATTGAAAAAAGATGCCACCATTTTATTCTCCACTCATATCCTTAACGATGCTGAAGAAGTAAGTGAAGAAATCTTGCTCATGCATAAAGGGAAAATGATTAAGCAAGGTGCTATATCAGAAGTAAGTGAAACTCAAGGGACAACATCGATTCACTTATCATTCGGAGAAGAACCTAAGTTTATCGAAGAACGATTAAAAGAAATAGACTCTGTGTTTAACGTTAATAGAGAAGAAGATGGATTCATCGTAACCGTTCATGATATTAATATAGCACGTAGTCAGTTACTTGATTTAATTAAGCAAGAAGATTGGGAGTTAACAAGATTTGAGATAGGTAAAACTTCACTTGAGGACATTTTCATGAAGGCGGTGACAGAATAATGCAATGGCAAACGATATTCAAAAAAGAACTAACTGAACATTGGCGGAGTTTTAAGTGGATATGGGTTCCTATTGTTTTTATTATTTTTGCAATTATGGACCCGCTAACGATGTATTACTTCCCAATCATCATGGATACTGTCGGTAACGTACCAGAAGGAGCAACAATGGATTTCCCTACTCCATCTGTAGCTGAAGCAATGATCATGAGCTTTAGTCAATTAGGAATGTTAGGTGTTTTAATTGCAGTCGTCGTGTCGATGGGATTGGTTTCAAAGGAAGTTAAAAGTGGTGTTTACGAACTTGTCTTATCCAAGCCTGTTAGCTTCACAAATTATATTACAGCTAAATATGTTGCTATACTAATGCTAATCGCCTTTTCACTAGCTGTTTCTTTACTCGTCGGCTGGTATTACGTCAATATTTTATTCGGAACTATTAGCTTCATTCAAATTACCATTAGTATATTATTCTTTATTGTCTATTTCATGATGATTTTAGGCATTGTTATGTTGTTTAATAGTTTTTTAAAGTCTCAAGGGTTAGTCGCATTTCTATCAATCATTACAGTTGTTGCATTAAATGTTATATCAAGCATATACAGCCACGTTATAACATGGAGCCCGACACTAATTAGTGACTATATTAACGTTTATTTCTACTCTGGACAATTAGAAACAGAGATCTGGTTCAGCTCAGTTTCAGCCGTTGCAATTACCGTTATTTGCTTAATAACTGCGACAATTACACTAAAAAATAAAGCGATTGATTAGTAGTATTAAAGAGGTGCCCACTTTGTGGCCCCTCTTTTTACATTGGATAGGCGAATACAGAAAAACTTAATTGAAAGTTCACTTCGCCGTCGTCATTTTGTTGGTATTGAAGTTGTGTAACTTGTAACAGTCTTTCACTACTCTCTAATTCATTAACAAAACTTTCTAACTGACCCTCAGATTGAGTATATCCGTTTATTTGCATCGTTAATACTTCGATCTCTTCAGTAAAACTCGATTGTTCAAACAGTTCATTCATTGTAATAGTCTGTTGATCATCATAACTATAAGATTGAATAACCGAATTAGTAGATG
>NZ_AKIF01000127.1 GCF_000269905.1 Alkalibacillus haloalkaliphilus C5 | reverse complement strand
ATACCCGCTTTATGTATAAGCGGGTATTATTTTGCATTAATTTTCATTTGTAAATCGGGCTTTAACTATATATGCAAGATCATAATCGTCTTTATAATCATCCCACTCTTCTAACGTATTACCTGAAAATCCCATACTTTGTTCTTCATTCATATAGAATTTTCCAGCTAACGGTAGCTCCTCTTCACTAATCACCATTTCATCGTTTATAGTCCAACCAAACGATGTAACTTCTTGGTCTTCTGAAATGGGATCATGACCATGGCTCGTCCCGACTGACCCATTGTTCGCAATTCCGATATTAAATGAAAAGTTGTCATCTCGATCGGTAGAAAAGATGATGTGCCCTTCACTTTCAACTCCCTTTGAAAACTTGAAATCATCTTCTACTAATTCACCATCGACATACTTTTCAACCCACACTTCTAGCCAATTATACTCTTCACTAACATTAAATTCATGAACACTCATTTGATCTGAACTGACTGTTGAAATTGATCGCTCTAAATCAGATAACTTAACGTGATTGATCGTATTCTCCTCTAAGCCTTCACTACAGGCAACTAAAAATAATGTAATCATAATTAAAAATAATACCAACCTATACACATGATCTCTCCTCTTACCTTTCCTCCCATGTTAACATAAATATCCATAAACTAATGAAAAAACCACTAAATCTGCTAGAGCGCAAACTTAGTGGCTTCTATAATTAATTACTCTTCCTCTTCTTCGTCTTCCTCACCTTCAGCTGGGTTATCTGTTTCTTCATCATCGTCATCATCTTTAGTAATTTCAGCACAAGCTACCCGATCACCTGCATCACCTGCTGGCTGACTAATCCCGTCATCCGGTCCATCATGAATGATAAGAGACTTCCCACCATCTTCATTAAAAAAAGACCCTTGTCCATCCAGCAACGTTGCATCCTCGATCACATATTCATAAGTCGCTGAACCATCATCTTCTACTAGTATATTCGGCATATCACCTATATGGTGACCATCTGGGTGCATCAATCCATGTTCTGCTTCTTCATCAATTGACCAATGTCCGCCTGCTGACTCAAAAGCAGGGGCTTCACATTCAGGTATTTCGTGGATATGAATCCCTTTGAAACCTGGTGTTAAGCCAACCACTTCAACTTCAACCTCGACACCTTCAGCATCTTCAGTTAATGTAACCTCACCTATTACATCATAATCCGTGTTAATAATATCTGCTGTCGTCACTTGTGTCTCCGCTTGGCACGCTGATAATAAGAAAATAACTCCAACTAAGTATACCCACTTCATTCTCATCACCTCTTCTCTATTATGGCTAGAATAAAATGGATTTAAACTTTAGGAACGTAAAATTGATAGGATACATTTATGAACTTTATGATAAAATGGCAAAAATGGAGGGGGAATAATGCTCGAAATTAACAATCAAGATATTAAAGGGCAAGATTATGAAGCCTTACTCGAATTAGCTTTAAAGAAATGTGATTGTTTTGCGTTTGTTCAAAGGAAAGATATGATGGAAGATGAATCAGTTATAATGAAACTGCATAATAATTTGGTAGAGCCTATCCAAAAATCACTCATTAAGGTGAATGAACAATCAAGTTGGATCGTCACAAGCCTTTTAGAAGGTACAGCCTATGTATTTTACTATGAACTTAATGAGGAAACTAAAAATTTTCTACTATCAAGCAGTGATTCATTATTTGATTGGAACAGACCACCTTTACCAGAAGACTTAATGTTTTTTAAAGGTAATCAAATTTGGTTGGCTAGTTGTTCACACGAGCGTTTCTTTATAATTAACGACGATTATAAGCATATTGGTGAGTTAATAGAAGAAATTAGATCTATTAAAAAAAGGTGAGCGGATCGCTCACCTTTTTTAACTTACTGTTCTTTTGAATCAACATTATGATTTTGCTGATCATGTTCATTTTGATTAGGGAATCTTTCGTTAAACGCTTGTTCCTCTTTATTAGAGACTTTTACCATCCATCTAAAAAACATAAAAGCTAAAATCATAAATATGATTAGCGTAATTACAGCTGGGATATATAATGTCTTATCCTCTGGAAAATATAGAAATTCCATCATAAAGCATACACCTACTTCTAGTCACTGTTACTGCCATTGTAACAGAAGTCGTGTAATCAGTCATATGTGAATGTTTCATCTTTATGACAATCTATTTTTTGAATTCTGTTACTAAATTCGCCATTTCAATAGCACTTACTGCTGCTTCATATCCTTTATTACCAGCTTTTGTACCAGCACGTTCAACCGCTTGTTCAATAGTATCTGTCGTTAACACACCGAAAATGACTGGTACACCTGTATCTAAACTTACTGAAGAAGTTCCTTTTGCAACTTCACCACTGACGTAATCAAAGTGTGGTGTTGCACCACGAATAACAGTACCTAATGTAATGACGGCATCATAATCGCCATGTTCGATCATTTTCTTAGTTGCTAGAGGAATTTCATACGCTCCTGGTACCCAAGCTACTTCAACGTTGTCTTCGCTTAATCCATGACGCTTTAGTCCATCTAAAGCACCATCTAATAATTTTTCAGTAATAAATGCATTAAATCGACCTACGACAATTCCAACCTTTAAATCTTGTGCGACTAAATTTGCTTCATATGTTTTCATTGTTTATCCTCCTAAAATAAGTGTCCTAATTTATCTCGTTTCGTAGCTAAATACTTTTCGTTATCTTTATTTGGTTCCATTTTTAACCCCACACGCTCGACAATTTCTAAATCATAGCCGTATAGGCCTTTAATTTTTCGTGGGTTGTTCGTTAACAAACGCATTTTTCGAACGCCTATATCTTCTAAAATTTGTGCACCAATTCCATAGTCTCGTAAATCTGCTGGATACCCTAACTTTTCGTTAGCTTCTACTGTGTCATAACCTTCCTCTTGCAGTTTATAAGCTTTTAATTTATTCAACAAGCCAATGCCACGACCTTCTTGGCGCATGTAAAGAAGAACACCTTTACCCTCTTCTTCAATTTGAGAAAGAGCTGCTTCAAGTTGTGGTCCACAATCACAGCGGTTTGAACCAAACACATCACCTGTTAAACATTCACTGTGTACACGAACGAGTGTCGGTTCAGTCGGTGTAATATCACCTTTAACTAACGCAACATGTTCACGACCATCAATGATGTTTGTATAAGCAACTGCTCTAAAGTCACCATAAGAAGTTGGTAAGTTAATTTCAACGGCACGCTCAACTAACTTTTCGTGCATTCGACGATATTTAATTAAATCTTCAATCGTAATTAATTTTAAATCATGTTCATCAGCCATTTTGCGTAATTCAGGTACCCTTGCCATCGTTCCATCTTCATTCATAATTTCGCAAATTGTACCTGCTGGCTTTCCTCCAGCTAATACAGCTAAATCGACAGCCGCTTCTGTGTGACCAGCACGACGCAACACGCCACCATCTTTAGCAATCAACGGGAAGATGTGACCAGGACGTTTAAATTCTGTGGGGACAACATCTTCTTCTACCAATCGCATAATCGTGTGTGAGCGTTCACCTGCACTAATTCCTGTTGTCGTTTCAACATGATCAATACTAACTGTAAAGGCTGTTCCATGACTGTCTGTATTAACATCAGCCATTAATTCTAGTTGTAATTGGTCAGCCTTTTCTTGAGTAATTGGAGCACAAACTAGCCCGCGCCCTTCTTTAACCATAAAATTGACCACTTCTGGTGTTGTATGTTCAGCTAAGGCAACAAAGTCACCTTCATTCTCACGATTTTCATCATCAACGACGATGACGACTTTCCCCTGTTTTAAATCTTCAATTGCCTCATGTATTGAATCAAACATAATGCCCCTCCTATTGGTTTAGAAACCCTGCTTCACGCAAAGCTTCCATCGATAGCCCTTGTTTTTTCTCCTCTTGATTCGGGTTCATTAATTGATAAACGTATTTTAACAACATATCGCATTCAATGTTGACGAAATCACCCGTATACTTTGTCGTTAAAATTGTCGCGTCTTGAGTGTGAGGAATAAGTGAGATCGTAAATGTATTCCCTTCTAAACCGAAAATCGTTAACGATGTCCCATCAACACTGACCGATCCTTTTAACATCATGTACTTAGCCAAGTCTGGGTCTACTTCAATATGGAAATACTCAGCATTATCTTTCGTCTCACGATTAACAATTTTACCGAGACCGTCAACATGACCTGAAACAAAATGTCCGCCAAAACGGCCATCACCTGGCATCGCGCGCTCTAAATTCACCTTTGACCCGACTGTTAAACTTTTTAAAGCAGTATGGTGAAATGTCTCTGGCATAATATCGGTATGAAATGATGTCGTTGAAAACTCAGTAACCGTTAAACATACACCGTTAACGGAAATACTATCACCGAGTTTTACGTCTTTTGTAATATCATTAACTGAAACCATTAATTGTAAAGACTCAGAACCTTGTTTTATATTTTGAATCGTTCCTACTTCTTCAACAATACCTGTAAACATTAGTCTACCTCCTTCTGTTGAGGTCTAGCTGTAATTTTAAGATCTGGTCCGATCATTTCGACGTTTTTAAAGTCGACTTGGACAGAATCCTCTACTTCGTCAAACCCTAATTGATTATAAAAAGCTTTGCTAAATTCACCACCAATTAGTTTCGGCGCCATATATAAATGAATTTCATCGAATAACTCTTTTTGGATAAACTCTGAATGAATCGTTGATCCACCTTCTACATAAACACTCATTATTTTTTCTTCTTTTAGTCTATGTAATAGGTCTACTAAATCGATTTGTTCTGTATCCATTCGCCACACTTTAACATGGTCGATTGCACTGATTTTTTCTTCTTTTTTATAATCAGCTTGTTTAGCACAAACGACAATTGTTTCCGCTTGGTCATTTGTTAATAAGTTTGCATCTAATGGAATTGATAAATTCGTATCGAGGACGATACGTGTAGGATTTAAACCTCCGTGGGGCAAACGGGTGGTTAATTGAGGATCATCTCGTAAAACGGTTTTATTTCCAACTAAGATTGCATCATGTTGATGACGATATACATGAACATCATGTCTTGATTCAATACTTGTGATCCATTTGCTGTCGCCGCTATTCGCTGTCGTTTTTCCATCCATTGAAACAGCTGTTTTCAGCGTGACAAATGGTCTTTTATGTTTCATAAAGTGGAAGAATTTTTGATTTATATCTTGAGCTTGCTCTTCTAATAAACCGACTTCTACTTCTATACCTTCATCTTTTAGCCATTGAATACCTTTTCCAGCTACTTTAGGATTTGGATCTAAAGTTGCGACGTAGACCTTTTTAATTCCGTGATCGATAATCGCTTTAGCACAAGGTGGTGTTTTACCATAATGGGAACACGGTTCTAACGTAACAAACATCGTCGCCCCATTCGACTGTTCTTGTGCTTGCTGTAAGGCATACACTTCAGCGTGTGGTTGACCTGGTTGTAAGTGGGTACCTGTACCGATCACAACCCCATCTTTTACGACAACCGCTCCAACTGAAGGATTCGGTCTCGTTTGTCCAACCGTTAATTTAGCTAAATCAATGGCATGTTGCATATAAAATTGTTCGTCTTTCAATCGTTAACCCCCTTTATAAACCGGGTCACGATCTGATCCTTCTCCCATCCAGACTTTAACTGTCGGCTCCAGATTCACACTGGCATCCACCGTAACGAATACGGGTCACGGACTGAGAACTTTGTATAGTTCAACACCGCCGGTCGGGAGTTTCACCCTGCCCCGAAGTTCAGATAAAAAGACTACACTAGACTAAACACATTCAAAACCCATTAGAATGAAAGGGTTTAAAATCATAGTCTATATTTTTTAGACTATTTCGTTACTCAAGACAATTGTTTATGTCAACAGTTGAATAACTGTTATTTATTATACATTATGTTTTTTCTTTATGCCATGTATAGATATTAATCAATTATTATTAAGTATCATGTTGATCACCCATTAACAATTGAATAAATTTCATTTTCACGCAAAACCTAATATTATCATTAAGATTAAGGAGAACTGTAATGAATTCTGAACAACAGTATTGGGATAAAATAACAGATTTACGTCATGATTTAAAAAATACAGAAATTAATTTCTGGTTAGAACACAGTATTTTCTCTTTCCCGTGGTTCTTTATTATCTTTATCATAATCATTTCCGCAATAATTTGGTGGGTATTAATTGATAAAAAAAGGCTTATAGAATTAATTGCCTTTGGAGGGTTAGTTGCTTTACTCGCTACCATATTTGATATTATTGGTTCTAATTTCGTATTGTTTGGATACCCAACAGAATTATTACCCATTATCCCACCTTTAATCCCAGCAAATTTGGCAGTTATTCCATTTACCTTTATTTTAATCTATCAGTACACAAATTCTTGGAAGTCCTTTTTAATTACTGTTCTTATCATTGGTGGTATGTTTGCCTTTATATTTGAACCCATCCTTGATTGGATAAATATATACGAAAAATGCAGTGGAATTCATTTTACTCATTCCTTGTCTATATAGTACTCGGCATTATCCCGAAATGGATTATTGATACGTTAAAAACTAAACAGGAAAAACATATAAATAATTAGCACAATAGTTGGTTGCTGTTTCATTTTTTCACTTGAAAAGTTTAAAACAAAATTTCCGTGGGAATGAAACAAATAAATACACGAAAAGGAGTGGATTTAAGATGGATCTAAGAAAAGTGCTAAACCAACTAGAACATTATCAGAGTGAAAAGCCAAACCGTGTATTTACGATGTATTTAAATACAGACCTTGCTGATCAAGACCAACAAGGTGGTGAATGGAAGATTCATCTCAAGAACGGATTAAATAATTTTGAAAACTATTTACAAGAAGATGGCGACTCAGATGAAAAGCGCAACTTCTGGGCAGTGAAAGAAAAAGTTGAAAATTTTATGGAAGAACACCAAAAAGAATTAAAGAAAAGTGTCATTATCTTCGCAACAGGTGAAGGTGATATTTGGTTTGCTGACACATTACAAATGCCCGTTCAAACAGAGTTTTATTGGGAAGATACACCCGTTTTAGATCAATTAAAATCATTAAATGAACAATTCCCTAAAACAGGAATTGTATTAACCCAAAAAGACCACATCAAATTAATCGATGCAGAACTAGGCTCAGTTAAAGACACCATGTTATACGAACTTGATCTAAATACAGAAGATTGGAAACAACACGTCGGACCACATCACGCTGACTCCAACTTAGGATCAGGCGGTGCAAAATCAGCTAAAAAAGATGAAATTGCTGACCGTTTTGAGGAGAACCGTTCTCGTTGGTATAAATCAATCGCACCGAAAATTGACAAGCTAGCCAAACAAAATGATTGGGCAGAAATTCACTTAATTGGCCGTTCTGATGAAATTGACGAGCTTGAGAAAAATATGAATAAACCAATTGAAAATAAAGTAAATAAAAACTTACTAGATCATGAAGAAACTAAAGTATTAGAAGAAGTCATGTAAAGCTTAACGAGTCGGACAAGTTTTGTTCGACTCGTTTACTTTTTGCTTACATATATAAGTTAGGACATGGAAAGTATTGTAGTATAGCTACTATACAAATAAATTAATTAAAAATAATGAATAAGGTTAAAGCGTGCTTTATAAATTGTTTGAGCTTTTCTTTTATGGTAGGTTAATTAAGTAAGAACACTTAAGGAGGAAATTTAATTATGAGTACACATATTGGTGCTAACAAAGGTGATATCGCTGATAAGATTTTACTGCCTGGAGACCCGCTTCGTGCTAAGTATATCGCAGAAACATTTTTAGAGAATGTTACTTGCTACAATGAAGTACGTGGTATGTACGGTTACACAGGTACATATAAGGGTGAACGTATTTCAGTACAAGGTACAGGTATGGGTGTACCAAGTATTGCGATCTACGTAAACGAACTGATCCAAGAATACGACGTACAAAAGTTAATCCGCGTGGGCTCTTGTGGTGCACTTACAGAAGACGTTAAAGTACGTGATGTGATCTTAGCTCAAACAGCTACAACAGATTCTCAAATGAACCGTATGGTATTCGGTGGTGTAGATTACGCTCCTGCTGCTGATTTCGGTTTACTTAAAAATGCTTATGACGTAGGTGAAGAGCGCGGCCTTAACTTACGTGTAGGAAACGTCTTCACAAGTGATAGCTTCTACCGCGATAACGCAATGGAACTTTTCAACAAATTAGCTGAATATAACGTGTTAGCCGTTGAAATGGAAGCAACAGCTCTTTATACAATCGCTGCTAAATACAACCGTGAAGCACTAGCTGTTTTAACAGTAAGTGACCATATCATTACTGGTGAAGAAACGACAGCTCAAGAACGCCAAACAACGTTTAACGACATGATCGAAGTTGCACTAGATGCAGCCATTAAATAAGTCTAATTCTAACTCTCTTATGATTAGTTCATAAGAGGGTTTTTGTGAGTGCTGATAAATACTCC
>NZ_AKIF01000126.1 GCF_000269905.1 Alkalibacillus haloalkaliphilus C5 | reverse complement strand
GGACTGTCTCTAACCATTCTGGTAGAAAAATGCGAATCCAGCAACAAAGAAAATAAGCGCAAACGCTAAGTGATCGTTAAATATTAACCGCATATAACGGCTTACCATTTTTAAATGACTATTTAAACGTTCTTTCCATAACTGATTCGTATCCATTTTACGCATCGTCCTTTGTCAATTGTACGTAAATGTCATCTAAGCTAGCTTGCGGCATATTAAACTCTTGCCTTAATTGTTCTAACGTACCGTAAGCACGAATTTCACCGTGATGAATTATGACAAAACGATCACAATATTTTTCAGCTGTTGCTAAAATGTGTGTCGACATTAACACACCAGCCCCCTGCTCTTTCATCTCATTCATCGTATCTAAATAAGACTGAATACCAAGAGGATCTAAACCAACAAAAGGCTCATCAACAATATATAAAGAAGGTTTTACTAAAAAAGCGCACATAATCATAACCTTCTGCCTCATCCCTTTAGAGAAGTGAACAGGAAACCATTTGCGCTTCTTATCTAAATGGAATTCTTTTAATAAAAAGTCTGTCCGTTCTTTATACGTTTGTTCATCAATACCATAAGCCATTGCCGTTAACCTTAAATGTTCTTCTAAAGTTAACTCTTCATAAAGCATCGGCATTTCTGGTATGTAAGCAAACTCGCGCCGATAACTTTCTAGATCTTCTACAATACTCTTTCCATTAATATTAATCGAACCTTTTTTCGGGTTCATTAGGCCGATAATGTGCTTAATCGTCGTACTTTTACCAGCACCATTCAACCCGATTAAGCCTATGACTTCTCCTTTTTTTACTTCAAATGAAATACCATGTAGCACATTTTGCTTCGTATAACCACCAACGAGGTCTTCTACCTTTAATAAATTACTCATGTTATCCCTCTCTTCTATCTTTACACTATATAATTATCATACCAAAAATTTCATCAGATTTAATAGCTTAGACCTTTTCTTCTTACATTCGACAAATGATTACGTTACAATACTAATAAAAGAACATTTAGGAGGATGACGATGTCAGATTGTATCTTTTGTAAAATTATCGATGGTGAAATTCCTTCAGCAAAAATTTATGAAGACGAGCATGTGTACGCTTTTTTAGACATTAGTCAAGTAACAGAGGGACATACGTTAGTCATTCCAAAAAAGCATTGTCAGGACGTTTTCAACCTTGATGAAGAAACAGCAGCCAATTTATTTAAAGCGGTCCCAAAAATCGCAAATGGTATTAAAACCGCATACGAACCAAAAGGATTAAACACATTAAACAACAATGGGTCATTTGCAGACCAAAGTGTATTTCACATCCACATTCATTTAATCCCTCGTTATGACGAAAGCGATGGGTTTAAATCACAATGGGAAGTACATGGTGATGATTACACACCAGAAAAACTTCAAGATATTGCAGGTAAGATCGCAAGTGAGATTTAACGACGATCACCCTTTAGAAAACAATAAAGTATTTTGACAGAAGATTAGCACTAAACATTATAGGGAAAACAGGTTATAATAGCAGTAAGTAACGAAAGGGGTTATAAATCATGCCAAATGGTAAATCGTTATTTTTAGGAGTATTAGTTGGTGGTGTTGTCGGTGCATCAGTATCATTATTAACAACACCTACTTCAGGTGAAGAAATGCGTAGCCGAATGAAAGATCAATCTGACCGATTACGTGACCTTACACAAGAAATTAAAGAAAATGGATTAAACCTTAAAGATCAATTAACACAAACCTCAAAAGAAGGTGCCGCACTGTTAAAGGACTTATCACAAGACATTAAAGAGTCTGTTGAAAGTTGGAAAGAAACAGTCGAGCCTCATCAAGAAAACTTACAAGAGCACTTACTTCAAATTGAAGAAGGTATTAAAGAATTAGAAGAGAAGATCAAAGAACAAAATTATACCAAGTAAATGGACTGACAGATCAGGCGAACGCTTAATTATTTAGGCGTTCGCCTAATTATTATTGATTTCGCCTAATTATTTTTGACTTCGCTTAAAAATAAAATTCCGCTTAATTATCGAAGAAATCGCCTAATTTATCGATAATTAGGCGATTTGTTATGCAAAATATAAGCCTATCAAGTAGGCACCTCTCTTGATAGGCTTATATACAAAATTATTCAGCTAGTTCTAAATCTTCAATTGAATCGATATCCATATACGCTGGTACGACTAAGCCGATTTTAGCTCCTTCTAAGTTAGGTCCTAAATCAACGACATCATCTTGAACATTTTCATAGAAATCAGCGTGAGTAAATGGTAACCATGCTGCTACTGTAGCATCCGCATCACCACTTGATAACGATTCAAAGACGATTGATGGGTCAACTGGTGTTACTTCAACATCGAATCCATGAGACTCTAATGCTGCTGAAAGAACACCTGCTGAAGCACGTTCAGAATCCCATGGTGTTGATACTAGCTCAATTGTAGAGCCGTCACCTTCATTAACACCATCTGTCCACTCAGCAACTGCGTCTGCATTTTCTTCCACCCACTGTTGAGCTACTTCATCAATATCTAAACCTGATTCATTAGCTTCATACATAATCTCTTCCATATCTTCAACTTCCCAGTAGAAGCGATCAATAATCTCATATGCATCAGGGTGATCACTTTCAAAATCATTACGGACAAGTGTTTGAATGTTTTCTGCATCACCGTAAATACCTTCAGGGTCATCTAAGTACTTCATATCAGGGAATTGCGCGAACTTCCAGTGTGGGTTCCAACCTGTCACAATAATTGGCTCTTCATTAGCAATTGCTGATTCAAGCTCTGTAACCATTGCAGCTGTAGAAGCTTGTTCAAGCTCCCAACCAGCTAAGTGATCATAACCTTCTTCAATTGCCGTCTCAGTCGTTACCGTAATACCAGCACCTGGCTCAATTCCAATAATTGTGTAGTCAACTTCTTCACTATAATTAATGTCTGTATCATCACTAGTAGTCTCTTCATCTCCACCACAAGCAGCAAGCACGAGTACAGATGAAATGACTAATAGTAACATATACCTTTTAAAGTTCATGATGTAAGACTCCTCTCCAAAATTAAAAACCTACCAAGAACTAATTCCTGGTAGGTTCTTTTTAAAAAGTTTAATTACTGAACGTCTGTCCATTCTTCAACTAATTCTGGGTTGTTTTCTACGAAGTTTGCTGCAGCTTCTGCTGGGTCTACTCCGTCTTGAATTTCAGCCATTACGCTGTTAAACTCTTCCTCTTCCCAGAAGAAGTTATCTAATACTTGGTAAGCACCAGGTAAATCTTCTTCTAGACCTTCACGAACCATTGTTTCGATTGTCTCAGCTTCACCGAAAGCTAGTTCAGGATCTTCTAGATACTTAAGGTCATACTCAGCAAACTTCCAGTGCGGAGACCAACCTGTTACAACGATTGGCTCTTCATTTTCAATTGCTGAACCTAATGCAGTTGCCATAGCACCTGAAGATGAAGTGTCTACACTCCAGCCTTCAAGGCTTTCATAAGTTTCAGTTGCTGTTTCAGCAGCTTGTACAACACCAGCACCTGGCTCGATACCAGTAATTGATTCACCTAATTCATCAGCATATTGATCTAACTCATCTAATGAATCAACTGTCATATACTCAGGTACAACTGCACCAATTTTAGCACCCTCAAAGTTAGGTCCTAGTTGAACTAGGCTCTCTTCGTACTCTTCAAAAAGATCACCATGTGTTGCTGGTAACCATGCAGCTACCATACCATCAGCTTCACCGTTTGCAACTGATTGCCACATAACAGCGTTGTCTAATGGTGTAATGTCTACATCATAACCTAAATCTTCTAATACATGACCAATTACGTGAGTTGAAGCAATCTCAGTGTCCCACTCAACGTATACTAACTCAAGCTCACCTTCGTGAGTGACTGCATCTTCATCTGTTGTTTCTTCTTCAGTTGTCTCTTCGCCATCAGCACCTTCTGGGTCTTCAGTGGCATCTTCTTCGTCAGTACCGCATGCTGCAATTACTAATGTTAGCGCAAGTACTGCGATTAAACCTAAACGTTTCCATGTCTCTTGTAACATGTTAAAACAACTCCCCTTTGCTCATTTTGTATGTTTTATTGGAACTTCTCTCCCCAATATTGGAGAGAGAAGAAGCTCCCTAGTTCATTACTTTTCTTTATTTAAGTTTTGCGTAAAGCGGTCAATGATAATCGCTAAAATTACGATACCAAAACCTGCTACGAAACCTGGTCCAGCATCAGCACGTTGTAGGGCTGATAGTACTTCACGACCTAGACCTGGTGCACCGATCATGGATGCAATAACAACCATTGATAATGAAAGCATTACCGTCTGGTTAACACCAGCCATAATTGTACGCTTCGCCATCGGTAATTCCACTTTAAATAGTTTTTGGTTACCTGTTGCACCAAACGCATCTGATGCTTCTACAAGCTCTTTAGACACTTGACGGATACCTAGGTTAGTAAAACGAACAACAGGTGGTGTCGCGAAAATAAATGACGCAAATACACCTGGAACCATACCAATTCCGAAGAATGCTACTGCCGGAATTAAGTAAACGAATGCCGGCATCGTCTGCATGAAGTCTAATACTGGCGTAATAATACTTTCTGCTAATTTACTCTTCGACATTAATATACCCACTGGAATACCAACTAAAACAGAAATTAAGCTGGCATAAAAGACGAGAGTAAATGTAAACATTAATTCTTCCCACAATCCTTGGTTTTGAACAAATATTAAACCTACGATTGTGAATGCTGCTAAGCCAAACTTTTTACCACTTAAAAAGAAGGCCAAAATCGCAACTAATATAATGATAAAAATCGGTGGTACCATCGCTAAATAGTCTGCAGAGTTATCAAGTAACCAACCGAAGCCATCTTTAATCGGATCAAATACGAAACTAAACCAGTCGGTAATTTTATCGACAAACCAGTCTACCCCATCAGCTACTGGTATATATGGTATATTATCAAGCACCATCTCCGTTCACCTCATTTCCGTCAGCTAATGCTGCAATGACTGCTCCACGTACAATAACACCGCGTAGCTTGCCATCTTCTGTTACTACAACTGGCACCGGAGCATCATGAATAACATTAAAGATATCTTGGATGCTCGTGTCTAAATCAACTGTTGGCATATCATCTTTCATAATTGAACTTAACTGAGATACACCTTCTTCACGAGCTTTTCTAGCATCCTCTGCTGTCACATATCCTTTTAAGTTACGAGAGCGGTCTGTCACAAAGATTGAAGATAAGCCTTGTTCACGCATTCTTTCTAATGCTACACGTGGACCGTGCTTATCATAATCAACCGTTTCTGGACGCTTCATAATTTTATCTGCAGTTAATACTTTAGAACGATCAACGTCTTCAACGAACTTCTCTACGTAATCGTTGGCTGGATTAATAAGAATTTCTTCCGGAGTACCAACTTGTACAATTGAACCGTCTTTCATTAACGCAATACGATCCCCGATACGTAAAGCTTCATCTAAGTCGTGTGTAATGAAGACAATCGTTTTCTTCATCGTTTCTTGTAAATCTAGTAATTCATCTTGCATATCTTTACGAATTAATGGGTCTAATGCAGAGAATGCTTCGTCCATTAATAGAACTTCTGGGTCATTCGTTAATGCACGAGCTAAACCAACACGCTGCTGCATACCACCTGATAGTTGACTAGGGTACTGGTTCGCATAACCACCTAACCCAACTAGGTCTAAAGCTTCTTTAGCTTTTTGTGTTCTTTCTTCTTTTTCAATTCCTTGCACTTCTAAACCGAACTCAGCATTATCTAAAACCGTTCTAAACGGGAAGAGTGCGAACTTCTGGAATACCATACTCATTTTAGTACGGCGAATTTCACGTAAGTTTTCTTTATTCATCGTTGCTAAGTTTTGACCGTCAATTTCAACACTACCTTCAGTTGGTTCAATTAAACGGTTTAACAAACGTACTAATGTAGACTTACCACTTCCTGAAAGCCCCATAATAACGAAAATCTCGCCTTCTTCTACTTCGAAAGTTGCACGATTTACACCTACTGTACAACCAGTCTTCTCTAGGACTTCTTCTTTAGAATATCCTTCATCTAATAATCTCGTTGCCTCTTTTGTTTTTTTACCGAAAATCTTCGATAAGTTTTCGACTTTAATAGGCACTGGTTTACACCTCTTTCTAAATCACTTTAAATCTGAACTTAGTTGAAATCACTTTGTAACAATCACTTTTATAACTATAATAGTTTCTGTTGGAATTCTCAAACAACAAATAGAGCGACATAGTTTCATATATTCCGTAAAGTTTAAACTGAACAAACTTATCAGACTACATCTTTTTATTTTCTCTATAATACTACGAAATACTCATAAATCTCCTGTTTTGTTTTTACCAGAATCTAGTGTAGATTGAGTGTAGATGACCTAAGGAGGTTCATTATATGCAGACGAGACATAATGAAGAAACGCTTGATCACTTGCACCATTCAATGATTAGTGAATTTTCTAAGACACTTGAAATGTTTTCATTAAACACGACCGAGTCTCAACTTTTCGTCATTCTCTATTTAAGTGATGAACAATGACATTGGATGATATGAAAAATGCACTAGGCAAAAGTAAAACAGCAATGAGTAATTCAATCCGTACATTATTAGACTACAATCTCGTAGAACGCGTTTGGATTAAAGGTGTAAGAAAAGACCTTTATCAAGCGGAGAAAGATTTGTACGGAAAATTCATGAAGGCTTATGTCAATCGTTGGCTTGACGCAATTGATCGACAAAAATCAAACTTACAACAAATCGAAGAGCACATTCAAGTGGACGAAATTCAAAGTGACAGACAAACTAGCGTAAAGTTAAAGGAAGCGATTCGATTTCACGATGCACTTGAAGATGTATTCAACAACATTCACGAAAAAGACTTATAATAAAGGCAGAGTTGCAGGAATCAATAAATTCCTGCAACTCTTTTAATATATTATGTTAAAATATTAGTACATTAAAAAATAATCATTCTACCTATTTAATTAGACAAACAAGTTATTTAACAATATTAATAGGGTAAACTATTGATTAAGTTATCAAAATATTATTAAAAAGGAGTCGTTCTTGTGAGTAAAGAATCCTATTCAATACAGGAAGCCATTCTATATTCACACAAAATGGCACAATTATCTAAGGCCATTTGGAAACAAATCGAAAAAGATTGGCAAAATTGGGTCAAACCATTTGAACTCAACTTAAATGAGCATCATATTTTATGGATATGTTATCACTTAAATGGTGCGAGCATATCAGAGATCTCACAGTTTGGAATTATGCACGTGTCTACTGCTTTCAACTTTTCGAAAAAACTAGAAGAGCGTGAGTTATTAACGTTTTCAAAAAGAGAAGAAGACAAACGTAATACGTATGTAGAATTAACAGATGCAGGTAAAAAATTATTTGAGGAGACAATGGAAGCTCATGCAAGTGGCACAGATAAAAACACTGTTATGCAAGCTTCTCTTCCATTGAAAGATTTATATGGAAGATTTCCAGAGTTTCAAGACTTAGAAGCCATCGTAAAAAATATATATGGAGACGACTATTTAGAGATTTTAGACCGTTCAATCGCTAGCATTCGTGAGGAATATTGACGAATTAAGAGTTTTTTCTAGAAAAGGGTTGAATTTTTTCTGTGTAGGGCGTATTATCACTTCTGTAACAGCATAATTAATAGTGAGTAATCGCTGAATATAGGCAGAAAAGGAGGCCCTAATATGACTTGCTGGAAAACGTTAAACATCTCTAAAGAATACGGTCAACATCGGCTGACTATTCTATCAATCTTTCTTGGTATTATATCTTTTATTGTTTTATATATACCATTTTCAATTTTACATCAAAATACGCCATTACATGACCCAGCGTTGTGGCAAGTCATGTTAGGGCTTTTAATTTTACCGATCTTGCATAAGTTAGCTCATGCATTTCCGATTACTTTTACAAGTAAAGAATTTAGGTTAAAATGGTATTTCAAATATAGATATATACCTTTACTAAAATTAAAGGTGCGTTCAAGTTTATCTAAACGCACTTCGATTATAATGATGCTAGCGCCTACAGTCGTCATTACAGTTCCTTTATTAATTGGTGCAACGGTATTTCCAATGTTTTACCCAATTTTAATTGTATTTGCATCCATTCATATTGGAATTTCACTGACAGATTGGTTAATACTCTCATTTTTCGTTAAGGCGCCAAAAAAATGTGTCGTAGAAAAGACAAAAAACAACTACGATATATTAGTGCAATCTCCTTAAACGTGTTATAATGTGAAGGGATTTAGGAGGGGAAACATTGTTACTTTTTTATGTTCCATTTGCCATATTTATTTTTTACGCATTTAACTCCATGACTCAAAAATTCTGTACTAAGTCAGAAATGTCTAATGAGAAAAGTGCAAAAGTTTATCGTACGATTAATATTTCAATGTTAGTACTACTCATTTCATCGTATTATGAAATGAATTATCTATATTAATAAAAAAA
>NZ_AKIF01000125.1 GCF_000269905.1 Alkalibacillus haloalkaliphilus C5 | reverse complement strand
AATCTCTATTTTTATTTATCGACTAATATAGGTAAGTTCATAATTGAGTCATTGAGTTGTTCAAGTTTCTTCTCAATTCGATGTAACAAATAAAAAGTCACCAAAATCGGGAAGCCAACTTCTGGAACCCAAGTAATCAAAGTCTCAAACAATTTCTCCTCCACCTTTCTTATACTTGTAAAAAGAGAGGTGACACAAATGGTGCCACCTCCCTCAATATTAATCTAATGGTACTTCTTCTACATTACGTTCAACTACTTGTGCATGAGCAATTTCAGTTAAAGGTAAGTCTGCAGAAGTGAAAATATCTTGTTCTAAAATTGTGTCCATAGCTTGCTTAACCTGTTCTGGGTCTACTGGCTCTACAGGATTATCAACACTGATTGTTGCCAAACGTCCTTGTTCATTTCTAAACCTAAGTTCTAAACGTTTACTCATTTAATTTCCCCCTCTTATTCGTTATTAAGTAATAAAGATTGGTCATTTCGTAATGCTTCATGTAACGGGTCCTGTCGAAGCTGAGATAGAACTTGTGCTACAACAATTACCGCATCGTCTTCAGCATCAGGTTTTACGTTGTTATAACTTCGACGAGAAATCACCTCTTCCCCATGCTCATCAATTCCTGTTACAAATAGTAATTGCAGTTGACTGTTAATTTTTTGGACATTTTCCATCATGTCAACCTCCTTTCACTTTTATAATCGTTTATAAATAAAAAAAGTGTGAAATGTTTTGAAACATTTCACACTTTTCGTTCGTCTAATATTAAGGATGTAGATTTAATTAATTTTTAACGTTATCGAAATAGCAAGATCCGATTAAGTATGCAATGACACCTAACGAAACAATGCCCATTGTTAGTTCAATTGCTTCCACAGTGGTGCACCTCCTAGTTCATCATTTACGAGTTTTACTATAGCTATTTTACCAAAAAAATAAGCATTTGAGTATTATCATCTCATGAAACTTAAAATTAATGAAGCATAAACAACAATTTTGAACAAATTGTAACATTTAGTTATTAAATACCACTTATTTTCTACAATATTCATGTTAAAATTTACATATAAGAAAGGAACGCAATAGGTGATAGATTATGATGTACTGCCCAAGATGTGGATCAAAAACAAAAGCTGAGGAATCATACTGTGTCATATGTGGTGCACAGTTACCTAAAGACATAGACGAACGTGCACAAGGACAAGGATTAACCGTTGGTGGTTAACACCTATTGTTACGCTTGTTTGTATGTTAATTGCCGGTATAGGTTTACATTTCTATTTAGAGTATAATAACTCTACTGCTCAATCACTGTATGATGAAGGAGTTGAGTATGCTTTAGAAGGCCAATATAGCCGGGCACAAAGTCTATTTGAAGAATCACTTGAACATAACCCTAATTATGAAGCTGCTGAAATTAACTATGATTTTATGTCAGTAGCACTTGAAGTTAACGAAAAATTAAATAACGTCGATACGCTCGTTGACCAAGGCGCATTCCAACAAGCAGTCCAAATTACCGAAGAAGCCGAGAGTCAATTAAGTTCATACAATGGAGAAATTATTAACTTCTTATTAGACTCGATACTCGACAAGCGAAATGAAGTTCGGATGAGTCAAGTCGAACAACGTCTTGCTGATGATCCTGGAGCTGAAGAGCTTAAAATCCTTCTATGGCAAGTTCAGTCTCTTGAACATGAAGATGCTGAATCACTTGAGGAGATGTTAAGGGAACGAATCGTTAGTCATACAGCTAATGAAGCTAATGAAAAGTTACAAACAAATCAATTCACTGCTGCTATTTCCATCATTGAAGATGGATTGCGGTATGCACCTGAAAATGAACGTCTAATCAGCTTGCAAACGACTATTGAAAATCAACAATCAGACTTTGAAACACAACAACAAGAACGTATTGCGCAAGCTTTAAATCAATATGAACTAGAACAAGAGCAAAATGAAAATAACGCTATTGAAGTAGTCGGTATTGAAGTAAATGTTAACGAATATGACGAAATGCAAGTGACTGGTGAACTTTTAAGCGTTGCAACAAAGCCCATTCATTCTATTTCAGTAACATACAAATTACTAGATGAAGATGAAGAAGAAATTCTAGAAAATGAAACATACGCTTTCCCTGATACGCTATACCCTGATGAAACAGGTCAGATTGATCATACTCATAGTGACATACCAGAAGATATAGACTTAGACGAAATTACAATTTCAATTGAACAAATCTCTTGGTACCTAGACGGTCAAGAATAGAGGTGAACGAAATGAAATACCAACTGAAAAAAACGGCACCGGTCGTTCTTTCAATGGTGATCCTATTAGTTGGAACATATGCTTTAGTCTCTTATTATGACAACTGGACAGAAACAGCAATCGGATCAGACCAAGCTATTGTTGAACATGTCACAGATGATGAGTCCAACGAAGGACACAACTTACAAGAAATAATTCACGAAGCTCAAAAAAGCGTTGTCCAAATCGAAACAACAGGGTCATTTGGTACTAACTTAGGTTCTGGCTTCGTTTATAACGACCGCGGTGATATTATTACAAATGCCCACGTTGTAAAAGATGCTGATTCAGTTTATGTTAAAACATCAGAAGCTCATACTTACCCTGGGGCTGTGATCGGTATTGGTAACTCCGAAGACATCGCCGTTGTTCGAGTACCACAATTAGCGAACAGTTCAACATTAGAAATTGATCCCAACTTTGAACCTAATATTGGGGATGAAATATTAGCCGTTGGAAGTCCGCATCGCTTGCAAAACACCGTTACGTTAGGTCATATATCAGGAACAGAACGAGACCTATCAGTTGAACAGTATGAATACAATAATTTATATCAAATCTCAGCTAGTATTTTACAAGGAAATAGTGGTGGTCCGTTAATCCACGAAGAAACAGGGAATATTATTGGCATAAACTCGGCAGCATGAATGAAGGTACCATTGGTTTCAGTATCCCTATTAGTCAAGTTTATGAGCGTGTATCAATGTGGTCAGACACAGCTAATGACGATGAGTTAAACTACGACGGTGACCCTACTTTATATCAAGATATTGACCCAAACGCTTTAGAAGAGGACAGCGAATATTTAATCAGCTATTTCTATGAGACATTAAATGTACGTGATTATTTCACAGCTTATTCATTGTTAGGTAGTGATTTACAATCAAATTACTCTTATCAAGAATTCAGAGAATTAATCGTACACTCAATTGATATTGAGATTAATTCAAGAGAATCTTTATCCGTTGAAGATGGAATTGCAACATTCAAAATTAATTCTGATCATGAAATTAGAACGGATGAAGACACACGTGAAACTCACCATTTTGAAACTATTTATGAAGTTGGCTATGAAAATGACCAATTAAAAATTCTGAATTTAGAACGTGAGCTTTTATCCAAAACGAGCCATTCAAATTAAAATGTTTATTTTTGGGTGAGTAACCATTCAAATAAACATAAGTCACCATATAGATATATTACATGTCTTGGGAGGTGAATTTATGTTCAAACCAGGTTACTCACAGCATGGATATGGCCATGGCTATAACAACTTTGCGTTGATCGTTGTACTTTTCATTTTATTAATTATCGTGGGTGCAACTTTCTACTGCTAACACCTTACAAGTGTATCGAGAGGTAGATGACTGCTCGCATCAACCTTTTCTCCCTCAAAGTGCAAGAGGCTTATCGTCATAGTTGGAATGACGGTAACCTCTTACACAGTTATAAATCACAAAATATGAATAGTCCCCTTATATAAAAAGCTGATCGCATTAATTGCGATCAGCTTTTCTAGTTTAAGCATTTAAAAATGTTTTTATTTGTGACTCTGGCATCGGCTTACTAAAGTAGAATCCTTGAACTTGATCACACTTTTCACTCAAAAGAAAATCTAGGTCGCCCTCATTTTCAACCCCTTCAGCAATGACTTTTAAGTTAAGCGCATGAGATAAATGAATGATCGTTTTAACAATAGCCATATTTTGCTTCGTTTGATTCTGAATGAACATGCGATCAATTTTTATTTTACTTAATGGAAACTGACTTAAATACTTTAAAGATGAGTAACCTGTACCGAAGTCATCCAATGCAACTTTGACACCGAGATCATTAAAGTCATTAAGTGTATCAATAATATAACGTTCATTGGACATAGCCATTGATTCTGTAATTTCTAACTCTAAATATTGAGGTTCTAAGCCTGTTTCTTCAAGTATTTCGCTAACACGACTTACTAAATGGCGTTGCAAAAACTGTCTTGCAGAAAGATTAACACTCACTTTAACTTTAGGTAACCCTTCACCTTGCCACTTTTTGTTTAGTCGACACGCTTCATAAATCACCCAATCACCTATATCTAAAATTAACCCTGTCTTCTCTGCAATCGGGATAAACTGATCAGGTGAAATAGCTCCCATTTCTTTATGTGGCCATCGGCATAGTGCCTCAAAGCCAATGATTTCTTGAGATTTCAAATCATACTGCGGTTGAAAATGTAATTCAAAATCCCCATCCTTTAATGCTTTATGTAATTCAGTCTCAAGCTTTAAGCGTTCTTTAAAACCTTCCTTTAAAGATTGCTTAAAGATTTGATAGTCATTTCGGCTTTCTTCTTTGATAACATGCATGGCAGAATCCGCATGCTCAATTAACTCTGATGCTGTTGATGCAGCTGATTGTGGATAACGACTAATTCCTATACTAACGGTTGTATATATTTCGTAACCATCAACCATTAACGGCTTTTGGAATTGCTCAGTCACCTGCTTTGCTAAAGATCGTACATCTTGTTTACTCGTTACTTTGCGCTGTAACACTAAAAATTCATCACTCGTCATTCTAGCAATAAACAAATCTTCTCTTAACATTTGTTTTAGCCTAGAGGCGCAACCCTTTAATAATGAATCCCCCACTTGATAGCCAAGTGTGTCGTTAATATGTTTAAAATAATCAACATCTATAAAATGAACAGCTAATTGTTCTCCTGACTCCTTTGCATATTTTAACTCGTCTTCAAGTACAAGTTGAAAATAGTTACGATTAGGCAAGTCCGTCAATTGATCATAATAAGCCATAAACTCAATTTGCTTTTCGTTCTCTACGCGTTCAGTAATATTTCGAACGATTGCAACACGAAGGTTCGAGTCTTTATTAAATGGTTCTGGTAATACTTCAGCATAAATGATTGACCCATCACGTTTAAACCCTCGTAAAGGGTATGGACTATCATGTTGCTGCATCTGCATATTCTCATACAAAGCTTTATGATCATCTGAATGTACAATATCAAAAATGGATTTACCTACTAACTCAGACCTTTTATAGCCAATCATGCTAGCAAAAGCAAAGTCACAATCAATTATTTGTCCTCGATCATGCATAATAATACCTTCATACGGGCTACTTCTAGCGTGGTTTAAAGTATAGATTAACGAATCCTTCTTCGATTTTAAACCACCTTCTTTTAGCGTGTAGCACCAATACTGTTCGACTGGTTCACTTTTCATAACAACCAATTTTTCCGGGTTCGTTTTCGTCCAAATAAGATCTTCATTATTCGTTTGTTTCGCGATTACTTCTAAATCAATATAATCGTGTACGTATAACGGATCATTCTCGTTCAATTTTACTTCTAATAATTCTTCTGCAAATTGATTGCCAGCTACAATGTATCCATCTTGATCAACAAAAATAATCGCATCTGATACATTTTCAAAAATCCACTCATGGATAGGCAATTGTAGCTGATCTACTTTTTTGAACACTTTTTTTCCCCCTACTATAATTGCATAGCGTTGTTGGTGCTAGGTTAATTAGCCGATATTAATTTTCTCTTTTGGATAACGGTAACGATCTTTCGTTTTACCTCGATTAAACGAGAATAAAAATGTCAAAATTCCAATACGACCTATTAGCATGAGTCCCATTAATAAAATTTGACTAAAATTGGACAGCTCGTTTGTTATGCCCATCGATAAACCAGTAGTTCCAAACGCTGAACTAACTTCAAAAATAATGCTATTTAACGACAGATGCCCATCTAATGCTGTAATGACAATAACAACTGAGAAGAACATTAACATCGCTAACAATGTAACGACGACGGCCTTAAATAAGTCCTCTTCTTCAATTTCTCGCCCGAATATCCGCACGCGATTTCTGCCACTAGCAAACGTAATAATGAATATAATAACTAAAGCAAATGTTGTCGTTCGAATACCACCACCAACACTACTTGGTGAGGCACCAATAAACATCATAGAAGATAAAAACAATTGCGTCTGAGTCGTAAACTCATTCATATCCATTGTGCTTAGTCCACCACTTCTAGCGGTCGTAGACTGAAACAAACTATAGAAAAAGGCTTCATGCCATGTTTTATCGGCAAAGAAGTGATTAAACTCTAAGACCAAAATAACGATAAATGAAAAAGCTAACAAAACAAAATAAGTTAATGATGTTAACTTGGTAAACAGCGAAAAGCGTTTTAAGTTACGCTCTTCTTGTGAAATTTGTAAGTACTCTTTAAGTTCGATTAATACAGGAAAACCAATTGCACCAGCTATGATTAATAAAATATTAATAAATTGTACAAAGTAATCATTCGCAAACGGTTCTAAAGATGCCCCCGTAATATCAAAACCACCGTTCGTCGTTGCACTAACAGAGGCGAAAAAGCCATGATAATATGCCTGTAATGCACTATCAAAATACGTTAAATAGTATGTACCTAAAATAATAAATCCGATAAATTCAATTGCTAATATGACGATAAACATCTCTTTAACTAATCGAACAATACCTGCAATCGACTTCGTATTCTGATCTGTCATAATAAGACGTCTTTCTTTGAAGCCAATCTTCTTACCTAACACGATCCAAATAAGTGTCCCTAACGCCATTACACCTAGGCCGCCAGTTTGAAGTGCTAATGCAATCATGAAAATGCCAAACACACTAAAAGAATCAGCTGTCTCTACTACTGTTAATCCTGTAACAGTAACGGCACTGACAGCAGTAAATAACACTTCCATAAAAGTTAACTGAACACCATCTTTATGTGAAATTGGAAGCGATAAAAGAAAAGCTGCAACTGACGCGGCTATAAAATAATATAATGAAATAAGTTGCACTGGTGTAAGTTTATCTAAGATTGATTTATTTGGTGTCAGTCGATCCATTCTGCTCATAATACAACTTTCTCCTTAAATTGATAAATTCCTGCTAAAAATCAAAAAATAATGTCGCAAAATGTTTAAAATTGAAATATAGACTATTATGGATCTATTCTAATCCTTTGACATCATCTAATATAAGTCTTTAATTGTAAATAAAACCCTATCTGTATCTTCATGACAGATTAGGGCTACTCAAAAGATTTATTCGATTTAAAACAAGTTTTCTTGATTTTTTTCTTTAAACTTATTTAATAAAGATACACCTTGATATCCTGCCTCAATTAAATCTTGTAACGTCTCTTCTACTTGTTCTCTTTCACGGTTAACCATATTACCAATTAATATAACATTCATGTTATCTTCTATTTCATTAACGGCTCTAACATTTGCTAAGATCGTCGCTTTAGGATTTGATTCTTTCGTAATTCGCACTTGTGTAACTAGCTCTTGTTCACCCTCAAGCTTTTGGTTAAAAAAATCATAATACTTTTTAGGGATATATGCCTCAATTAACCAACGAGCTCCTTCAACCTCTTCACGGTCAATAATTAATGCGTCAAAGAAACCGATATCTTTACTAACTAAATCTTCTCCCGACTTTTCCAAAATATTAAGCGACACTAATTTAAATGTTTTCATCGAACCTTCCTTTCTGTTTCATCCTTATTATATAGGAAATTCAAGGAAGACAAAAGATATATTTATGAAATTGATTGATGAGGGCTTTCTTTCTGTGAAATCTCTTGATCAAGGTGCTTTAATCGCTTCAGTGCTTCTTCAATTGTCATCGTCTTATAATGGTGTTTGCCCCCTGGCAACTCTTCCATCTCATCAGCTTCATAAACCACTTCATGTAATGGCGTTCGCATACCATCAACAGAGAAAGGTAGATATGAATCTGTATGCAGTAATATTGTCACTGAAATAGCTTTCGCTGTTTTACGATCCTCTCCTAAACGAATCAACAATTTATGTGCTCTTTCAGCACCTTTAATCGCATGAATGTCATGTTTACGATACTCTTGATAATCCCACTCTCCATCGTTATACCATTCATAATGTCCTATATCATGCAGTAAAGCTGACTTAGCAGATAACTCAACATCAACGCCTCGAGCCTTGGCCAATTTTACAGCTTGTTCAGTTGTCGACACAGCATGATGGATCCCTGAACGTATAAGATATTTTTGTGTAATAGGATGATCAAATATATCGACTAATTGTACTCGTTTCACGACAACCACCCCTTTAAGTTTTTAAAGATTAATATAGCATAGTATGTAATACAAATTCAATTGTTATTTGTACATGTTACCTTTCAATACAGATATTAAACATACGGACTGGATATTTGAATTTTTTTTACAATTAC
>NZ_AKIF01000124.1 GCF_000269905.1 Alkalibacillus haloalkaliphilus C5 | reverse complement strand
ATTATATACTGTTAACGTCTATAATTAAAATGATAAATATAAAAAAAGTGCTGAACTATAAATTCAGCACTTTAAAATAGAAGAATTTAAATTTATAAATCCTCTGCTGATACGGCATCAGCTGGAGGGGTTAAAGGATCTTCTTGATTAATGTGATCGTAAAACATGACCCCGTTTAAATGATCAATTTCATGTTGGAATACGATTGCTGCGTATCCTTTAAGCCTTAGTTTAACTTCTTCACCATCTAAAGTGGTTGCTTTTACTGTGATGCGTGCATAGCGAGGTACAATTCCTGGTACATCACGATCAACGCTTAAACAACCTTCTCCATTTGGTAAATAAGTACGTTCCACAGAATGACTCATAATTTTAGGGTTAAATAATCCGTAACTAAATTCACGGTTATTAAAATCAGTGAAATGAACAGCAATCATACGTTTTGTAAGTCCTATTTGTGGTGCGGCAAGACCAATACCAGGTCTTAGGCCATATTTTTCTGCCATTTGTTCGTCTTGACTGTTTTTTACGTATTGTAACATCTCATCTAATGTTTGTTTATCTTCTTCAGTAGGGGGAAGTTCAACTTGTTCAGCTCTCTGCCTTAAAACTTCATGCCCTTCACGTACGATATCGTCCATCGTAATCATTTAATTCATCCCTTTCTCAACTTATGTAAAAACCTTAGTTAGCTATGGTCATTTTATCACAATTTTTTTCAATTCATAATTAATCCGTAATATTTTTGTTGTATAAATTATGGTATACTGTTTGTTAGAATGTGCCTATTATACAAAATGAACAAAAATGTAAAGTATACTTCATTTTTTGTTTAGCTAAGATGTATAATAGGTATCGGAATAAAGAGACGAGGTTAAGAAAGAGGGATCAGACGATGAAAAAAATATTATTAACAGCCGTTCTAGCATTGAGTTTAGTCTTTCTTGCTGCATGTAATGGTGGAAATCAAGCAGCGGAAAAAATTTATGACCACCTTGAAACGTCAGTAGAACTTGAAGAAGAATTCCATGAAGCACAAAGCGAGCTAGTGGAAATAGAGCAACAAGAACATGAACTTTACAATGAAATGATCGAAGTTAATATGGATGAGTTAGATGAAATAGAGGGTACTGTAAATGAAGCGTTAGATTTATTAGAAGAACGCCGTCAACTAATGGAACAGGAAATGGATAGTATTGATGCTGCTAAGGAAGAATTCGACCAAGTTGAACAGTACGTAGAAGACTTAGATGAAGAGGCTCAACCTGTAACGAATGAAATGGTTGAAAAGATGGTTGAGCGTTATGAAGCTTTTGTTAATCTGTATGACGCTTATATGCAGTCGTTAGATTATGACGAAGAGCTTTACGAGATGTTATTAGATGAAGAGTTAGAAAGTGAAACATTAGATGAACAAGTTGACCTTGTAAATAATAGCTATGATGAAATTACAGAAGCACAAGAGACATTTAACCAGCGCACTAGTGAATTTAACGATATGAAACGCGATTTTTATGATGCGGTAGAATTAGAAGTGGAGTTTGTTGAGTAAAATAATTGTTGTAATACAGTGCATGCTTTAAAAGAGTATGCACTTTTTTTATGTTTTTTAAATTAATAGAACTTATGTGAATGCGCTTTTATATAGGGGTTACGAAATAGAAATATATTATAGTTTCAAGATTATCTGTTATATTACAGGTGAGCTATTATAATATAACAGATTAATATATTATTTTGATAGAATGTGATAGAAAAGCTAGCAAATCCCTTTGAAATAAAAGTGTTTGACTAAATAAGTAGCTTTAAGATAAACTACTTTATAGGTGAATATTGTACTAATCACTTTGCATTGATCAATGTAACAGCTAATTTTGATTAACGCTAATTAATAATGGGTACATATATAAAAGGTAGGATTAGTACTCTAAGAATTGGCAAACTTATAGTAAGTCAAATTTTTTTATAAGGAAGGAAGAGGTGACTAGAGTGAGTTTTAAAAATCCACTTGAAGGTATCGAAGAAAAGTTTGAAATGATTCAAATTTTAGATGAAGACGGTCAAATTGTTGACGAAGACAACGTACCTGATTTAACTGATGATGATCTAGTCGAATTAATGCGTCGCATGGTTTATACACGTGTGTTAGACCAACGTTCGATTGCGTTAAACCGTCAAGGTCGTTTAGGTTTCTACGCTCCAACAGCTGGTCAGGAGGCATCACAATTAGGAAGTCATTTTGCTATGGAGAAAGAGGACTTCTTATTACCAGCTTATCGTGATGTACCTCAATTAATTTTCCATGGTTTACCACTATATCAAGCATTTTTATTCTCTCGTGGTCATTACCACGGTAACCAGATGCCTGAAGATGTAAATGCAGTAAGCCCACAAATCATTATAGGTGCTCAAATTACTCAAGCAGCTGGTGTTGCTTACGGATTTAAACATAATGGTAAAAAGAATGTAGCATTAACGTACACTGGTGATGGCGGTGCATCACAAGGTGACTTCTATGAAGGTATTAACTTCGCAGGAGCGTATAAAGCTCCAGCAATATTCGTTGTACAAAATAACCAGTTTGCTATTTCAGTTCCAGTTGAAAAGCAATCAGCAGCTAAGACAATTGCACAAAAAGCAGCTGCAGCTGGTGTGCCTGGCTATTTAGTTGATGGTATGGACGTTCTAGCTGTTTACAAAGTTGTTAAAGAGGCGCGCGATCGTGCTGTTAATGGTGAAGGTCCAACGTTAATTGAAACAATGACATATCGTTACGGTCCACACACAATGGCTGGTGATGACCCAACTCGTTACCGTACAGATGATATGGATGACAAATGGGAAAAACGTGACCCACTTGTGCGTTTCCGTAAGTACCTAGAAGGAAAAGATCTATGGTCAGAAGAGAAAGAAAACGAAATTGTAGAGACAGCTAAAGAAGAAATTAAAGAAGCAATCAAGAAAGCTGATCAGCAAGATAAACAAAAAGTTACAGACTTAATGTCAATTATGTACGACGAACTTCCACAAAACTTAGAAGAGCAGATGGAAGAATATAAAGAAAAGGAGTCGAAGTAAACCATGGCACAAATGACGATGATTCAAGCAATTACTAATGCCCTTCACACGGAATTAAAAAATGACGAAAACGTCCTTGTGTTCGGTGAAGACGTTGGCCAAAACGGTGGTGTATTCCGTGCAACTGAAGGTTTACAAGAAGAATTCGGGGAAGAACGCGTATTTGACACGCCATTAGCTGAGTCAGGTATTATCGGTCTAGCAGTTGGTATGTCAACTCAAAATTTACGTCCTGTACCTGAGATTCAGTTCTTCGGCTTCGTATATGAAGCGATGGATGCAGTAAGTGGCCAAGCTGCTCGTATGCGTTATCGTTCTGGCGGTCGTTGGCATGCACCAATGACAATCCGTTCACCATTTGGTGGTGGTGTACACACTCCAGAACTACACGCAGATAGTTTAGAAGGCTTAATGGCGCAACAACCTGGTCTTAAAGTAGTTATTCCATCAAACCCATATGATGCAAAAGGTTTATTAATTCAATCTATTCGTGATAATGATCCAGTTATTTTCTTAGAACATATGAAGCTTTATCGTTCATTCCGTGAAGAAGTACCTGAAGAAGAGTACTCAATCGACTTAGGGAAAGCGAACGTTAAGCGTGAAGGTAGCGACATTACATTCGTTGCTTACGGCGCAATGGTACATGCAGCATTAAAAGCAGCTGATGAATTAAAAGAAGAAGGTATTGAGGCAGAAGTTATTGACCTACGTACAGTAGCTCCAGTTGATATCGATACTATTATTGAATCAGTAGAGAAAACAAATCGTGCTGTCGTCATTCAAGAAGCTCAAAAGCAGGCAGGTATTGCGGCTAGCATTGTTTCAGAGATTCAAGAGCGTGCTATTTTACACCTAGAAGCACCAGTTCTTCGTGTAGCGGCACCTGATACAGTGTATCCATTCTCAGAAGCTGAAGAGGTATGGTTACCAAACCATAAAGATATTGTTGAGAAAGCGAAACAATCGATTAACTTTTAAATGATAATTAGAATAGGAGGGTATAATCGTGGCCTTTGAATTTAAGCTACCGGATATCGGTGAAGGTATACATGAAGGTGAAATTGCCAAATGGTTTATTAAACCTGGTGATGAAATTCAAGAAGACGATGTATTGTGTGAAGTTCAAAACGATAAAGCAGTTGTTGAAATCCCTTCACCAGTTGAAGGTACAGTTAGTGATGTACTAGTAGATGAAGGTGAAGTTGCGACTGTAGGCGATACAATTGTAAAGATCGATGCGGAAGGTTATGAAGATGAAGGTTCTGATGATGCTGAAGAGTCAGCTGAAGAAGAAGAGCCTAAAGAAGAACTGAAAGAAGAAAAACAAGAGGCTAAAACGGACTCGGATGAAAAAGTTGGTGGCAATGAATCAGACGTAGATGAAGGTCAGCGTGTTATTGCAATGCCATCTGTTCGAAAATATGCTCGTGAAAATGATGTAGACATTCGTCAAGTATCAGGTTCAGGTAAAAATGGTCGTATCTTAAAAGAAGATGTCGATACATTCTTAAGTGGAGATCAAAAAGCGGAAGCTCCGTCTGAAGCAAAAGATCAAACTGGAGAACAAACAGCTGAGGCAGCGAGTGAAACAAAACAAGAGCATGTATTAGAAGGTCAATATCCAGAGACGCGTGAAAAGATTAGCGGTATCCGTAAAGCAATCGCTAAAGCAATGGTTAACTCAAAGCATACAGCGCCACACGTAACATTAATGGATGAAGTTGATGTAACTGAACTTGTTAATCATCGTAAGAAGTTTAAAGAAGTTGCTGCTGAGCAAGACATTAAGCTAACTTACTTACCTTACGTTGTTAAAGCGCTAGTATCAACTCTGAAGAAATATCCGGTATTAAATACATCGTTTGATGATGATACTGAAGAGTTAATTCAGAAGCATTACTACAACATTGGTATTGCTGCTGATACAGATAAAGGTTTATTAGTTCCAGTTGTTAAAGATGCTGATCGTAAATCAGTATTCCAAATTTCAAGTGAAGTAAACGATTTGGCAACTAAAGCTCGTGATGGTAAACTATCTTCAGAAGAGATGAAAGGTGCATCAAGTTCAATCACCAATATTGGTTCAGCTGGAGGTAAGTGGTTCACACCAGTTATTAACCATCCTGAAGTAGCGATTTTAGGAATCGGTCGTATTAGTGAAGAGCCAGTTGTACGTGATGGAGAAGTTGTAGCTGCTCCAGTATTAGCTATTTCATTAAGCTTCGACCATCGTATCATTGACGGTGCAACAGCACAGCATGCTATGAACCATGTAAAACGTTTATTACATGATCCACAATTAATTATGATGGAGGCGTAGATTTTATGGTAGTAGGAGATTTCCCGGTAGAGGTAGACACACTCGTAGTAGGAGCTGGCCCTGGCGGATATGTTGCAGCGATTCGTGCTGCACAAATGGGGCAAAACGTAACAATCGTTGATAAAGGTAACTTAGGAGGCGTTTGCTTAAACGTAGGTTGTGTTCCTTCTAAGGCACTAATCTCTGCAGGTCATCGTTACGAACATGCGAGCGGCTCAGATGATATGGGTATCGTTGCAGAAAACGTATCAGTTGACTTTTCAAAAGTTCAAGAATGGAAAGGTCAAGTTGTAGATAAGCTAACTGGCGGTGTTGAAGGCTTATTAAAAGCGAACAAGGTAGACATCGTTAAAGGTGAAGTTTACTTCGTAGACAAAAACACAGCTAAAATTATGGATGATAAACAGTCTCAAACTTACAAGTTCAAAGACGTAATCGTTGCGACTGGTTCACGTCCAGTTGAATTAAAGCCATTCCCATACTCTGATCGCGTTCTAGATTCAACAGGAGCACTAGAGCTTGATGAAATTCCAGAGAAGATGGTTGTAATCGGTGGAGGTTACATCGGTACAGAGCTTGGTGGAGCATATGCTAGCTTCGGTACTGAAGTAACAATCCTAGAAGGTGAAAAAGACATTCTAGGTGGTTTTGAAAAGCAAATGACTCAACTTGTGAAAAAGCGCCTGAAGAAAAAAGGTGTTGACGTTGTAACAAACGCAATGGCACAAGGTGTAGAAGAGACAGATAACGGTGTTAAAGTAACATATGAGCTTAAAGGTGAAGAGAAAACTGTAGCAGCGGATTACCTACTCGTTACAGTTGGACGTCGCCCTAACACTGATGAAATTGGTTTAGAAGAAATCGGCGTTGAGTTAGATGATCAAGGTCTAATTAAGATCGATAAGCAATGCCGTACAAACTTAGATAACGTATATGCAATTGGTGATATTGTTGAAGGACCACCACTTGCACACAAAGCTTCTTATGAAGGTAAAATCGCTGCAGAAGCAATTAGCGGTGAAAAATCTGAAATCGACTACTTAGGTATTCCAGCAGTGGTATTCAGTGACCCTGAATTAGCTAGCGTTGGTCATACTGAAGATAGCGCGAAAGAAGCAGGATTTGAAGCAGAAGCTTCTAAATTCCCGTTCGGTGCAAACGGCCGTGCGCTATCACTAAATGATTCAGATGGTTTCGTGAAGCTTGTTACGCGTAAATCTGACGGTTTAGTAATCGGTGCTCAAGTAGCAGGACCAAATGCAAGTGACTTAATTTCAGAATTAGGTTTAGCAGTAGAAGCTGGTATGACAGCTGAAGACTTAGCTCTTACAATCCACGCTCATCCAACATTAGGTGAAACAGTGATGGAAGCAGCTGAAGTTGCAATTGGTATGCCAATCCACATCGCAAAATAAAGAGAAGTATAAACCCCTTGGCTCTTATGCCAAGGGGTTTTTAGTTGTTTGTATTTTAGTAGTAGTTTGAGCGCTAATAAATTACTGCGAGCGCTGATAAAAAATCATGAGCGCTGATAAAACTCCCTGAAATCCTTTTTTAAATAGGTGCCCCAACCGAGGACAGCCTGTACATTTTATCTCTCTTCACGTTTTTTCCTTCTCAATGGATAATTACGTGCTTCTTCCCTAAATGCTTTCACGAGTGAGAAGATGATCAATATGAGCACGAAAGCAAATGGAAATGCGGCTATGATTGATGCTGTTTGTAATGCACCTAAGCCACCTTGCCATAATAGTACAGCAGCTGTTGCTGATTGTACAACACCCCAAGACAATTTTACTCGTAAATTCGGATTTAAACTTCCGCCTGTCGTTTGCATACCTAATACAAATGTTGCTGAGTCAGCAGACGTAATAAAAAATGTACTAATTAATAAAATCGTTAAAAGCGTTGTGATTAGAGAAAGAGGATAATTTTCTAAAACCGTAAATAACGCTCCTTCTTCTCCTACTTCGTCTATGACAGTTTGAATGTTCATGTCATGGTGGTATTCTAATGAAATCGCTGAACCACCAAAGGCTGAAAACCATAAAGCACCAAAAATAGTTGGAACAAGCAATACACCAATAACAAACTCTCGAACTGTACGACCTCTAGAAACTCGAGCGATAAACATACCTACAAATGGTGCCCATGCAATCCACCAAGCCCAATAGAAAATAGTCCAACCTTCTAACCATTCTGTATCATCAGGGCTAAATGGTGTTGTTCTGAAACTCATAGAAGGCAAATTTTGTACGTAGCTTCCGAGTGTTGTTGTGAAGTAGTTCATAATAAAGTTTGTTGGTCCTGCAAAGAGCATAAAGAAAAATAAAATAAACATTAGTATAATATTTGTTGTACTTAAATATTTAATTCCTCGATCTAATCCAGTTAAAGCTGAAAGCATAAATAATACGGTAACAATGGCGATAATGATTAATTGGAGGGTAACGGTATTTTCGAGGTTTTCATTAACGAATCCTAAACCACTACTTATTTGTTGTGCCCCTAACCCTAGCGATGTAGCTACACCAAAGATTGTTGCGAAAACTGCAATTGTATTTACAACAGTTCCATAAGTGTTGTCCATTCTGTCTCCAAACAATGGTTTTAAAGTACTACTAATTAGGCCGGGATAGTCCTTTCTAAACTGAAAATAAGCTAAAGCAAGAGCTAGTATTGCATAAATTCCCCATGGGTGTAATCCCCAGTGGAAGAAGCTATAACGCATCGCAACACGCCCAGCTTCACTTTGTCCTTCTACATCATACGGGGGAGCATTAAAGTGTGAAATAGGTTCTGCAGCCCCCCAAAACACTAAACCAATCCCCATACCTGCGCTAAAAAGCATGCCAAACCATGTTAAGTAATTATATTCAGGCTCATCTCCGTCTTTACCTAAAACGATATTTCCATATTTTGATACGACTAAAAATGCAGCAAATATAAGAAAGGCAGTAGCTGATAGTAAATAGAACCATCCAAACTTCGAAACTAAAAAGCCTTGAATATTACTCGTCACTTCGTTTAAATTCCAATTCGGCCACGTCTCTTCGGGTATAACACCCCAAATAATAAATAGAATAGCAATCGCAAGAGATATATAAAATACTTTAGTTACCGATTCTCTCATTAATGATCAACCTTTCTGTTCATCTTAAGATGCACATAAGTCATACTAATTTGCTTT
>NZ_AKIF01000123.1 GCF_000269905.1 Alkalibacillus haloalkaliphilus C5 | reverse complement strand
AATGAAAAAGACGTATTTATTTTATAAGGACAGAAAGTTAAAAGGGGAAATGAACATGGAAGCGATCATCGCCATTACAGTGTTTGCAATAAGTTACGTCTTTTTATTACTTGATCAGATTAATCGAGCATTAGTCGCTTTATGTGGCGCTGCTATTCTAGTTGTACTTGGGATATTTTCAGTTGATAGTGCATTAACAACCTATGTGGATTGGAGCACAATTGTATTACTATTTTCAATGATGGTATTAATTACGATTACTCAACGGACAGGCGTGTTTGAGTATATTGCATTATGGATGATACAAAGAGTGGATGGAAGGCCTATACCGTTGTTTTTCTGGGTAGGTGTATTTACTGCAGTTGGTTCAGCTTTATTAGATAATGTTACGACCGTGTTGTTATTTGTACCAGTTCTCCTACACATGATTAAAAAATTAAACTTACCAGCTTTTCCGTATCTTGTTATGGTGATTATCACCTCTAATGTTGGTGGAACAGCGACGATGATTGGAGACCCACCAAATATTATGATTGGACAAGCTGTTGAGCATTTAACATTTATGTCTTTCATTATCCATTTAACTCCTGTCGTCATTGTAATTTTTGCTATTACTATGGTTCTATTAATTCTTATGTTTGGAAGAACGCTATCGAAGGCAGGCGAACAGCGAAATGATGAGGCAATAAACTTAGACCCAAATGCTGCATTGAAGAAATCACCACTGCTTTATCAATCTTTAACGGTACTTGTTTTAACGATTCTAGGTTTTCTTCTTCATGGGTTTATTCATGTTGAGTTAACAACAGTAGCTTTAGCTGGAGCGTTAATTCTTTTACTTCTATCACAGAAATATGCTGACTGTGAACAAATTTTTGCGAAAGTAGAGTGGACGACTTTATTCTTTTTTATCGGCCTATTCGTCTTAGTGGGTGGTTTAGAGCAAACGGGAATTATTGATCAAATTGCGATGGCTTTTATTACTCTAACAGAAGGTGATACTGTAAAATCATCATTTATTATTTTGTGGTCAGCTGGTCTTTTATCTGGTTTCCTCGATAATATACCGTATGTAGCGTCGATGATTCCAATCTTGTTTGAACTTGATGAATTTGGTATGACTGCGACTGATCCAATGTGTGGGCACTTGCCTTAGGAGCTTGTTTAGGTGGGAATGGTACGCTACTTGGTGCTTCTGCTAACGTTGTCGTTGCAGGGATTGCAAGCACAAACGGTGTTAAGATCCCATTTGTGCGATTTATGTTATATGGTTTGTTCATAGTCGTTGTGTCACTTATTATTGCGACAATCTATATGGCAATCCGTTATTTCTAAAGGCTAGTTAAACCGTATAAATTGAACTATATAGCAAATGCTAAAGGCGAATATATCAACGGAGATGGACAATATGGATGAACTAATAAACTTGATTGTTCGCACAGCAGGTGTTTATATAGCGATTTATGCGGTTTTTCGTTTAATGGGTAAACGTGAAATCGGTGAGTTAAGTATTATGGATTTAATTGTATTTATTATGATGGCTGAAGTTGGGGTTCTTTCTATTGAACAAACGGAAGAATCCTTCTTTTTATTGTTAACACCGATCTTTGTATTATTAATTATTCAAAGGTTAACAGCTGAGGTTTCTTTTAGGAGTAATAAGGCGAGAATGCTTCTTGATGGCACACCATCAATTATCGTTCGAAACGGGGAAATTGATGAAAAAGAAATGAAAAGGCAGCGGTATAATATGGATGACCTTCTCGTGCAATTGAGGCAGCAAGGGGCGTTACAATTAAAAGAAGTAGAGCTTGCCGTACTAGAAACAAATGGCAAGCTCTCAGTATTTCAAAAGCAAGATAATCCTTTAAATTATTTTGATCCAATCATTATTGATGGTCAGTTTCAAGGTGAAGCTCTACAACAACAAGGCGTTACGCAACAGCAAGTGTTAGATCAGCTAAAAAGCTATGGAGTGCAAGATATAACAAATGTGTCTGTTGCACAAATGCATGAAGATGGTTCAATTTATATAGATTTCAAGAAGTTAGATTAAAACCGGCCTTGTTTAAGCTGTTCCCATTCGTCTTTTGATACAATTTTAAACATGAATATACCAACGATGTACAACGATAGAAGTATTGAAATAATAAGTATTGTAGAGATTAATGAATGGCCAGTCATAAAAATGGACTCTATTTTAGTTCCCATAATGTAAACTAAAATGATTAAAGTAATCATTCTAAATGAAAGCCAAAACGGCATTCTGAAATTAATTAGTTTATATAGTGTGATGAAGTGTAATGAGGTGACGACTAGTACGCCAACAACAATTGAAATAACAACACCATCGATTCCAAAAGAGGGCTTTGTTGCTAGTAACCATAAGACAACAAGCTTTACGACAGCACCAATTAAAGAGTTGACCATAGCGTGTTTTGCATAATCGAGTGCTTGTAAAGCCGCTTGTAGTGGTGCTTGAAAGTACAATAATAGGAAGAATGGTGCCATAAACATCAAAAACTTAGCACCATTGTCATTTCCGTACATGAGCTGCAAAATGACAGGAGCTAAAAGTAGAAAGATGATCGTCGCAATACCACCTGAAGCAAATGACAGTCGTAAAGCTTGTCTTATTCTGTAGTGTACAGTTTGATAATGGTTTAAAGCATTCGCTTCACTTATGGAAGGGATGAGAGCTACCGATAGAGAATGTGTTATAAACGTCGGCAAAAGTAGTAAAGGTAGAACGTAACCAGTTAGCTGTCCATATAGTTTAGTACTCTCCGATATCGTATAACCGGCTATAATTAAACTTTGTGAGACTAGAATTGGCTCTAAGAAGTATGTTGTTGACCCGATCAAACGTGTTCCTGCTGTAGGTAGTGCTATGTGTAAAATACTATTTAGTGTAGAACGAACCTTCTTAAATCCTTGATGAATTGTTAGGTCAATAATCGAACTTTTATGCTTCTTAAAGCAATAATACATATAAAATAGTGACACGAGTTCACCAATTACAATTGATACCATAGCGCCAGCTGCAGCATGCGTAATTCCATAAGGTATCATCATCTTAACGATGATAACAACAAAAACGATCCTTACCACTTGTTCAATTACTTGTGAGGTCGCTTGAGGCTTCATGTTTTGCAACCCTTGGAAGTAACCTCTTAAAACTGCTGATATAGCAATGATTATTATAATGGGGCTAATCATCAGCATTGGTAAATAAGTTCGATCATCCAAAATTAAGTAGTTTGATACAAATGGTGCTGCGGTTATAAAGAGGGTTGTTAAAACTAAACTTAATGAAATGGTGATGGTAAAGGATAATTTTAAAATTTGGTTAATCTTTTGTTTATTGTTTTCCGTATTCGCTTCTGCTACTAATTTGGAAACGGCTACGGGAATTCCAATTTGAGATAACGTAATCATGAGAAATAAGGCAGGTAAAGTTAACATGTATATGCCAATTCCTTCTTCTCCTAACAACCTAGCTAACACAATACGATTAACGAAACCGAGTAAACGACTGATCATCCCTGCGATTATTAATATAATGGCACCTTTAATAAAAGTCTGCTTAGACAATTTGAATACCTACCTTCTCAAAATGGTGAAATTTCGGTACAATAATTTATATGCTTGTCTTAGTGCAAGTCATGATAAAAGATTCAAAGTTTGTGAGATGAAATAATGGATTAATAAGAATTGCTTGTTGATAAAAATGAAGCGCTTCTGTTGAGAAAGAGAGTCATACGAAGCTGCCATTAAAGGGGGATTTTAGTTGGAACCGGTTAAAATGCACGTAGAAGAATGGCGCCCTTACTTGTATGACGTCATACAAAGTAAAGTAGATGAATTGCGTCTTTTAGGTTATGATTACGTTACACAAGATGAAGTATGGAATTGTTTATTAAAGAAAGTATGGCGAAAAAGTAATGAAAAGACGTTACATCAAGTCGTACAAGATGTTTTACATATGAGTGATCGTCTATTTATGAGTTTTTTAACGGTTCAAGTTCAACAACAGGACGAAGAGTTATCACAACAAATAGAAGCTTTATCCCAATGGGAACAGCATCAAAAAGAAGGAAACTAAGTCCCAACGGTGTCGACTTAAAGGAGGTAACAGATAAGATGAAAAGGAAGGGCAGAATTGTCGCCTTTTTCCTAATTGTTTTACTTTTAGGAGGATTAATTGGTACGACAACCAATTCAATTACGAAAGATATTACATTAGGTTTAGATTTACAAGGTGGCTTTGAAGTTTTATACGAAGTTGAACCATTAAGTGAGAATCAAGAAGTTAACGATCATATGCTCGATGCAGTTGTTCAAAGCTTATATGAAAGAGTTGACGTATTAGGGGTTAATGAACCTTCTATTGATATAGAAGGTGATGATCGGATACGTGTTCAACTAGCAGGTGTTACCGATCAAAATGAAGCACGTGAATTGTTATCGACAACAGCTAATCTTTCATTTAGAGGTGTAGATGATGAACTGTTCTTTGATGGGACAGAGCTAGTCGAAGGAAGTGCACGTCAAAACTTTGATGATATGAACCAACCAATTGTAACAATGGAGACGAAACGTAACTTTGAAGAAAGTGATTATGAGAATTTCCATGAAGTTACACAAGATGTTTCGCAATTGCCAGAAGGCGACAATTTGTTAGTTATTTGGTTAGATTATGAAGAAGGTGACTCATTCCAAGAAGAGGTAGGAAGTGATGACCCTAAATTTATTTCGGCACCACGTGTACAAAATCCAATTGCTAGCACAAACGTTATGATTGAGGGTCAGTTCACAGTGGATGAAGCTAAACAATTAGCTGACTTACTAAACGCAGGTTCATTACCAGCTGATTTGAACGAAGTGTATTCAGTTGCAGTTGGTGCTCAGTTTGGTGAACAAGCATTAGATCAAACGGTGTATGCTGGTATTCTCGGTGTCATCTTAATCCTATTATATATTATTAGTTATTATCGTTTCCCAGGATTAATTTCAGCGGTAACGTTAAGTGCTTATATTTATTTAATATTACTTGTGTTTGAATCGATTAATGGCGTACTGACATTACCAGGAATCGCAGCACTCGTGCTCGGTGTTGGTATGGCGGTAGACGCTAATATTATAACCTTTGAACGAATAAAAGAAGAATTAAAAGCAGGTAAGACGTTGAAATCTGCCTTTAAAGCAGGTAATAGACGTTCATTATCAACGATATTGGATGCCAATGTAACAACAATCATCGCAGCTACTGTCTTGTTCATATTTGGTACGAGTTCTGTTAAAGGATTTGCGACGATGTTAATCATTAGTATTGTCCTAAGCTTTATTACAGCGGTTTACTTAACACGCTTCTTGCTAGGATTATGGGTGAATAGCAAAGTATTAAATAATAAACCAAAGCTATTTGGTGTTAAACAAGAAGAGATTAAAGACATTACGAAAGGTGAGGAGGTTGAACCTCACTTCTTTGGTAAAACATTCGATTTTGTCCAGCACCGTAAGAAGTTCTTTATAATCTCAGGTGTTTTAATTACTGCTGGAGTTATCTTCTTGTCGACAGTTGGTTTAAACTTAGGGATCGACTTTGAAAGTGGCTCACGTGTACAAGTGATGGCGGATGAATCATTAACAGCTGAGGAAGTGAATGATGAATTTGGAACATTAGGATTAGACCCAACGCAAGTCGTTATGGCTGGTGACGAAGAAGAGATTGCGATGGTCCGCTTTGATACAGTGTTAGACCAAGATCAAATTGCAGAAGTCCACACTCACTTCTCTGATGCTTATGGCAATGAACCAAGTGTCAGCACTGTAACACCTAAAATTGGTCAAGAATTGGCTATGAATGCTATCTATGCAGTTTTAATCGCGTCAATTGCGATTATCATATATGTGACATTTAGATTCGAATTGTTCTTTGCTTTAACAGCGATCTTTGCGTTGTTACATGATGCATTCTTTATTTTAGCTTTATTCAGTGTCTTCCAGTTTGAATTTGATATTACAATTATTGCAGCGATTTTAACGATTGTCGGTTATTCAGTTAACGACACCATTGTGACTTATGACCGAATACGTGAAAACTTACAAATGGAGAAAAAGGTTAAAACATTTAGCCATTTAGCTTCTATTGTGAATAAGAGTTTAATGCAAACTCTAGCACGTAGTTTTAATACGGTCATTACAGTCGTCTTTGCAGCGCTAATGTTATTCATTTTCGGTGCTCAAGCGATTACTTACTTCGCGTTTGCACTAATTGTCGGTTTACTTGCTGGTACTTACTCATCACTATTCCTTGGTGCACAACTATGGTTAGTGTGGAGAGGGCGTAACATAGAGAAAAAGCCAGTAGATTTTCAAAAGAAAAAACGTCAAGAAGGACCACAAGTGTAATGATTAAAAGTGATAGAGGAAATTTACCTCTATCACTTTTTTTGAAAATGAGGATTGAGCTTCCTTGTTATAGGGAAACTAAAAATAAGAAAAATAATGGGGGAATTTAAATGAAACAACAAACTTGGATTATATTAACGATTATATTTACAATTTTAATCGCTGTCTTTGCTGTTATTAATGTCGATTCTGTCCCGGTCGATTTCTTATTCGTGGAAACAGAAGCTCCATTAATATTAGTTATTTTATTGTCAGTTCTACTTGGTGCACTATTAGTGATGGGCGTTAGCTTTGCTAAGTTTTATCAATTACAAAAACAAATCAAACAGTTAAAAGCTGATCCAACACTTGAAGAAGAACCAAATCAAGAACTTGAAGATCAAACGGTGCTAGATCATGAAAATAAAGATGAACAAAAATAATCTCACATTGATACCCCTGATTAGCTCTTGTATAATAAGTTAGTCAGGGGTGAAAATATGTTAAAAAGTAAAATGAATTGGAAAAGTGTATCAAACAATCAAACACCTCAACTAAATCTATCTGTTTCATCTGTGATAGAACGTATGTTAGTAAGAAGAGGTATACATACACAGGAAGAAGCAGAAGCTTTTTTATACCCAACGATAAACGACCTACATGACCCTTTCTTATTTGAACAAATGGAACGAGTCGTGTTAAGAATAAAACAAGCTATTGAAAATGAAGAAAAGATACTAATATATGGAGATTATGATGCTGATGGTGTTACCGCTACTTCAGTGTTAGTTAAAACGTTAAGTTCGTTAGGTGCTATAGTTGATTATTATATTCCAAACCGCTTTACTGAAGGTTATGGGCCAAATGAAGCCGCTTTTAGAGCAGTACATGAAGCTGGTGGTACTTTAATTATAACGGTAGATAATGGAATTGCCGCACCAAAAGAAGCGGCTGTGGCTAAAGAATTAGGGATCGATTTAATCATTACAGACCACCACGAAGAACAAGATGAAATTCCAGCCGCTTATGCGATTATCCACCCACGCTTATCAGAAAACTACCCTTATAACGATCTAGCTGGAGTAGGTGTTGCTTTTAAGCTTGCTCATGCGCTATTAGGTCGAATACCAAAAGAATTGACAGGTTTAGTTGCCATTGGAACGGTTGCTGACTTAGTTCCGCTTAAAGGTGAAAATCGTGTGTTAGTAAAACAAGGATTGTCTACGTTGACTCATAATGACATGCCTGGTATTGAAGCGATTAAAACGATCGGCAAGATTGAACCGCCAATTACGACTGAACATATTGGATTTATTATTGGACCGAGAATAAATGCTGTAGGCCGTCTACAAGATGCATCGTTAGCTGTTGATTTAATACTAGAAGACGACCCAATCATCGCTGAAGATATGGCAAAAGAGATTGATGAGTTGAACATAGAAAGGCAGCAAATAGTCAAAGAGATAGCTGAACAAGCTTTTGAAATGATTGAACAAAATCACAAAGACGATCATGTTATTATTTTAGCAAATGAAGGTTGGAATCCGGGAGTTCTTGGTATTGTTGCTTCTCGAATTGTTAATAAATATTATAAACCGACTATTGTATTAGGAATTGATCGAGATAAAGGCATAGCTAAAGGCAGTGGCCGAAGTATACCAGCTTATGACATGTTTAAAGAAGGTATGAAAGTTAACGACTTGTTTATACATTTTGGTGGTCACGCTCAAGCAGCAGGAATGACTGTTAATTTAGATCAATTAGATGATTTACGAACAGTATTAAATGAAAAAGCTAGTGAGATTTTGACTGAAGAAGACTTTATCCCTAACTTAATGATTGAAGATGAAGTTAATTGGGCTGAGTTGGACATTAATTTTCCGCAAGAATTAGAACTATTAGCCCCATTTGGTATGGAGAATGAGAAACCGGTCTTTCAAGTTAATCAAGTGAAACTAACAAACATTAGAAAAATTGGAGCTAAACAAAACCATATTAAACTACACGGGGATATAGATGGTTTAACAGTTGAAATGATCGGCTTTCAAATGGGTGAGATTGCAGATAAGTTGACTTTAGGTTCTGAAGTTGATGTCGTTGGTGAAATTGAGGTCAATGAATGGAACGGTAATCGAAAGTTGCAAGTTAAATTAAAAGACTTAAGGTGTAACCAGTGGCAACTGTTTGATTATCGAGGAAAAGGATTAACTGATCAAGTTAAATCAATTTTATCTTCGGATCAACTACTGTTTGTCTACTTTAATGAATCACCGACTTTTGAGAAAG
>NZ_AKIF01000122.1 GCF_000269905.1 Alkalibacillus haloalkaliphilus C5 | reverse complement strand
AGCTAAAAGATAAACCCGAAAGAAGTCAAAAGGTGATTTTATTCAAGTTTTGTGTATTTACAATCAGTCTGTCTAAGCCTAAACATTTGACTTAGAAACCATGATTAAAGACAACTATACTCTAATTCAACAGTTGTAATTATATGATACAATTGATAAAAAGTTATTGGGGGTGCTGTTATTGATTCAGTTCGATCAAGTGTCTTTTCAATATAAATCAAATTCACCCTATGTGCTTAATGGCATTAATTTAAGTGTTGGCAAAGGTGAATGGGTATCAATTCTCGGACAGAACGGTTCAGGTAAGTCGACAGCAGCAAAGTTACTTAACGGCTTATTACGTCCAATAGAAGGCCGAGTTATAATCGGCAATATTGAAATAACTGATGAAACAGTTTACCAAGTTCGTAGACATGTAGGAATGGTCTTTCAAAATCCAGAAAACCAGTTTGTCGGTACTACTGTTTTAGATGACGTAGCATTTGGTTTAGAAAATATTGGTGTCCCTCGTGAAGAAATGATCAACAGAATTGATGAAAGTTTAAAACAAGTCGGTATGCTTGAGTATAAAAACCATGAACCAACTCGACTCTCCGGTGGGCAAAAGCAGCGAGTTGCGATTGCTAGCGTGTTAGCGATGAGACCAAAGATTATCGTATTTGATGAAGCTACATCTATGTTAGACCCAGTAGGGAAAAAAGAGATAATCGAAACGATGCAATACTTACATAAACAATATAACTTAACGATCATTACGATTACACACGATTTAAATGAAGCGGCTTACTCTGATCGCATCATTACGCTACATAATGGAAGAGTATGGTTTCAAGGCACACCACGTAACCTCTTTCAATACGGTGAAAAGTTGGAAGAAATCGGCTTAGAACCAACGTTTGTCACGAAAGTGTATCAGTCGTTAAAACGGGAGTCTTTTCATATTAAAGAAGAGCCAATACATTTTAAGGAACTGGTGGACGAACTATGGACATTATATTTGAAAACGTAAATTATACATATCAACCGAACACACCTTTTAGCCACCAAGCATTGAAAGACATTTCCTTAGAAATAAAATCAGGTTCATTCATTGCGGTCGTTGGTCACACTGGCTCAGGTAAGTCGACTTTGTTGCAACATTTGAACGCGTTATTACAGCCAACAAGTGGTCGTTTAGTTTTGGGTAATGTTGAATTACCTGGAGCACATCATGAACAAATAAAAAGTATTAGACAAAGAGTGGGTCTTTTATTTCAACACCCAGAGCATCAATTGTTTGAAGAAACAGTGAAAAAAGAGCTACTCTTTGGCCCTAAAAACTTTAGTTTCGATTTAAACCAAGTTGAAACAGAATTAAATGAATCGTTACAAGAAGTAGGGCTAGAAGAGTCAGTTCTTAATCGGTCTCCCTTTGAATTAAGTGGTGGCCAAATGAAACGAGTTGCGCTAGCTAGTATGTTATTGGCCAAGCCTCAAGTCCTAGTCTTAGATGAACCAACAGCTGGGTTAGACCCGCTCGGTCAAACAAAGATGATGCAGCTATTTCAGTCCTTACATGAAAATAAGCAACATACCGTTGTTTTAGTAACACATAATATGGGTGATGCTATGAGATACGCTGAGAAGGTCATCGTTTTAAACCAAGGGACAGTTGAATGTGTCAAAAGCCCAGGTGAATTGATATATGAGCGTGACCGTTTAAAGGCAATAGGGCTTGATGTGCCTGAGCCTGTAGAGTTTGTTGAGTATATGAAGACTCGTCTTGGAGTGTTGTGGGAAGAAGATGAAATAAATGAACAAACGATTAGTCGCACGTTAGTTAAGCATTTAAAGGGTGGTGCGACGTCTTGAATCAATCTTTAATAATTGGTCAATATGTGCCAGGAGAATCCGTCGTCCATAAAATCGACCCAAGGCTAAAATTAATCATCATTTTTATCTTTGTGATTGCGGTTTTTATGGCGAACAACGTTTGGAGTTATGTGTCTTTATACTTTTTTGTCTTTGCGAGTGTGGGATTATCTCGTATACCTGTTTCATATATTTATAAAGGGTTGAAGCCAGTTTGGTGGATTATCATTATTACTTTTATGTTTCACTTCTTTTTTAATAGTGGAGGAAGCGTTTTAGTTAGCTTTTTAGGAATAAACGTGTATGAGCAGGGCGTGTATCAAGGTGCTAGTATAGCTACGCGATTCTTTTTATTAATCGTATTAGCCACGCTATTAACGTTATCAACAACACCTATTGCTGTTACAGATGCGGTAGAGGCGCTATTAAAACCGTTAAAGAAGGTGCGATTTCCTGTTCATGAAATAGCCTTAATGATGTCGATCTCGCTAAGGTTCATACCAACCTTTATGCAAGAAATGGACAAAATCTCAAAAGCGCAAGCAGCTCGGGGATTAGATTATACAAAAGGTAAACTTAAAGACCGTTTTAAAGCGTTGTTACCGCTACTCATCCCATTACTCATCAGCTCATTTAAACGAGCAGAAGACTTAGCTTTAGCAATGGAAGCACGAGGTTATCAAGGGGAAGAAGGCCGGACGAAACTACGCCAATTATCGTTTAGTAAAATTGATTATATTGTCATTATAAGTTTAGTTGCTTTTCTTGTAAGCTTTTATATGATTAGAGTGTAAGGAGTAGAATCATGGAACGAATAAAACTTCATATAGCATATGATGGAACGAATTTTGCAGGGTATCAAGTACAACATAATCAACGCACGGTTCAACTAGTTGTTGAACGAGCCTTATCGAAGATGCACCGACAAGAAATGAAAGTGTATTCATCTGGTCGCACGGATTCAGGTGTTCATGCTAATGACCAAGTCCTTCATTTAAATTCACCGATGACTTTGGACTGTTCGGCATGGCATAATGCGTTACAAACTTTGCTTCCAAGTGATGTGAAAATTATGCATGTTGAAAAAGTAGATGAATCGTTTCATGCTCGAAAAAGTGCAAGAGAGAAAGTCTATCGATACCAAATCATTAATCAACGAGAATTTGATGTGTTTAAAAGGTTGTATGAATGGCATGTTATTAAGCCGCTTAGCATAGAGGAAATGAGATCAGCGGCAAAATTAATAGAAGGCACACATGACTTTACAGCTTTTTCTGCTTCTAAATCAAACGTAAAAGGCGATAAAACGCGGACAATTAAGTCAATTGATATATGGGAAGAGGGAAATGGACGTATTATATTTGAAGTGCGAGGAAACGGTTTTTTAACTCACATGGTGCGTATTATCGTTGGCACGTTAGTTGAGATTGGGTTAGGGAAAAAAGATGAAACATGTATTATACAAGCGTTAGAAACGTTAAATCGCCAAGTGCTCGGTTTAACAGCACCTAGTCACGGGTTATGTTTATGGAAAGTCATTTACTAAAAACCGAACATTAAGTATTAAAACATACATTTTTTTCGGTTTTTAAAGAAAATGCCATTGATTGTTACGTGAACCATGTTATAATGTATATGTAAATACGAAATTTAATAACTACATACCCTCATATAATATTGGGAATATGGCCCAAAAGTCTCTACCCGGTTGCCGTAAACGACTGGACTATGGGGAGTAATCTGGCTACAAGGGTGTAGTATATAGTTTTTGAACGTTTATGCAGATTGCTTTCCTCATATGGGAGAGTAGTCTGCATTTATTTTTCTCAAGGGGAGGATGAACTAGATGAAAGCAGTTGTAGGTGTCATTATGGGAAGTACATCAGATTGGGAAACGATGAAGTATACGTGTGAGGTGTTAGAAGAATTAGAGATTCCGTATGATAAAGAAGTCGTATCTGCTCATCGTACGCCTGAGAAAATGTTTACATATGCAGATCAAGCTTACGAACAAGGGTTAAAAGTCATTATAGCAGGTGCAGGTGGTGCCGCTCACTTACCAGGAATGGTCGCTGCTAAAACGGTATTACCGGTAATTGGTGTACCTGTTCAATCGAAAACTTTAAACGGCTTGGACTCATTGTTATCCATCGTGCAAATGCCAGCAGGTGTACCAGTAGCGACTGTGGCGATCGGTAAAGCTGGAGCGAAAAACGCTGGCTTATTAGCAGCTCAACAGTTAGCAGCATTTGACTCATCAATCTATGAAAAACTTAAAAAGTATCGTGAAACAATGAAAGATCAAGTGGAGAACAGTAATGAGGAGCTTCAGTCATGGAACGTTTAATCAGACCAGGATCAACCATTGGGATTATTGGTGGAGGGCAACTTGGACAAATGATGGCTTTATCAGCAAAGGCAATGGCTTTAAAACCGCCGTTTTAGATCCTACGCCTAACTCACCGACTGCGCAAGTAGCAGATGAACAAATAATTGCTCCGTATTCAAGTTTAGAAGCGGCTAAACAATTAAGAGATGTTGCTGATGTCATTACATACGAGTTTGAGAACGTCGATGTGAAGGTGCTGGAATATTTAGAGCAAGAAGCGTACCTACCACAAGGAAGTCAATTGATTCAAACGACACAAGACCGCGCTTTTGAAAAGGAAGCGATAGAAAAAAGTGGAGCGAGAGTTGCTTCTTATAAATTGGTTGATACTAATAGTGACTTACTTGAAGCTACCAACCAAATTGGGATTCCGGCGATTCTTAAGACGAGACGATTCGGTTATGACGGTAAAGGTCAAGTCGTTATCGAATCTAATGACGACCTAAATGAAGCAAGCCAGTTATTAGAACAAGGTCCTTGCATATTAGAAGATAAAATTAATTTCAAACAAGAGTTATCAGTCATGGTTGTTAGAGGTACGACAGGCGAAGTCATGACTTACCCAGTTTCAGAAAATGTTCATGTTAATCATATTTTGCATCAGTCAATCGTGCCAGCGCGAGTGTCTGAACAAGTAGAAAAACAAGCAAAAGAAGTTGCCGTTGATGTAGCTGAAACGCTTGGTGTCATTGGTGCTTTAGGTGTTGAACTATTTTTAGGTCAAGATGACACGATCTATGTTAATGAAGTAGCTCCAAGGCCACACAATTCAGGACATTATACGATGGATGCTTGTATCACGTCACAATTTGAACAACATGTAAGGGCGATTTGTGGTTGGACGTTAGGTAATGGAAAGCTTATGAATCCTGTCGTCATGACTAATGTATTAGGTCAACATTTAGAAGCGATCAATCAACATGTTATAAAGTTACCACACGCTAAACTTCACTTGTATGGAAAAGCCGAAGCTAAACAAAATCGAAAAATGGGTCATATAAACTTTGTCGGAAACGATGTTAATGATATGTTAAAACAGATCAAACAATTAAACATTTGGAGGGAACAACATGATCGAGCGTTATACACGTGAAGAAATGGGCAATATTTGGACAGAAGAAAACAGGTTTCAAGCATGGCTAGAAGTTGAAATTCTAGCTTGTGAAGCTTGGGCTGAATTAGGTGATATTCCGAAAGAGGATGTTCAAAAGATCCGTGAGAAGGCGTCTTTTGATGTGAATCGCATTCATGAAATTGAACAAGAAACACGCCATGATGTCGTTGCGTTTACGCGAGCAGTGTCAGAAACGTTAGGCGATGAAAAGAAGTGGGTGCATTACGGCTTAACGTCGACAGATGTCGTTGATACAGCCTTATCGTACTTAATTAAACAGTCAAACGATATTATTCGTAAAGACTTAGAACGTTTTTTATCTGTCATTAAAGCAAAAGCTGAAGAACAAAAATATACGATTATGATGGGACGTACGCACGGTGTTCATGCTGAGCCGACAACTTTCGGATTGAAGCTTGCGCTATGGTATGAAGAAATGAAGCGCAACATTGAACGTTTTGATGCGGCAGCTAAAGGGATAGAAGTAGGAAAATTATCAGGTGCTGTTGGGACATATGCCAATATCGACCCGTTCGTTGAGAAATATGTTTGTGAAAATCTTGGCTTAACACCATCACCAATTTCAACACAAACGCTTCAACGAGACCGTCACGCTGATTACATGTCAACGTTAGCGTTAATCGCATCATCTATTGAAAAAATGTCCGTTGAAATCCGCGGTCTACAAAAAAGTGAAACGCGTGAAGTTGAAGAGTTTTTCGCAAAAGGTCAAAAAGGTTCATCTGCTATGCCTCATAAACGTAATCCAATTGGTTCAGAGAATATGACCGGTATGGCACGTGTAATTCGTGGATATATGATGACCGCGTACGAAAATGTCGCATTATGGCATGAACGTGATATTTCACATTCATCGGCTGAACGTGTCATTATTCCAGACGCTACGATTGCGTTAGATTATATGCTTAGTCGTTTTTCAGGTATCGTTGAGAAGTTAACCGTGTTTGAGGACAATATGAAAGCTAATATGGACCGTACATACGGCTTAATCTACTCACAGCGCGTGTTACTTACGTTAATTGATCAAGGTTTCTCACGTGAGCGAGCTTATGATCTCGTGCAGCCGTTAGCGATGCAAGCTTGGGAAGAAGGTGTTTCGTTCCCGAACCTTATTCGCTCAACGGACGAAATTACAAACTCAATTACCGAAGAAGACTTAGAAGCGTGTTTTGATTCAACGTATCATTTAAAAAATGTTGATATGATTTTTGAACGTTTAGGACTTAACTAAACGAATTGAACATAAGGAGGCATCTCTTTGGAAAAGCAAGTATTGTTGTACGAAGGGAAAGCGAAGCAATTATATGAAACGACAGACCCAAACATCCTTTGGGTTCAATATAAAGACGCTTTAACAGCTTTTAACGGAGAGAAAAAAGAACGAGCAAAAGGCAAAGGGCGCTTAAACAACGAAATATCATCCATTTTATTTCACCAACTTTCAACAGCAGGCATTGCAAACCATTTCGTTAAACGCCTATCTGAAACAGAACAGCTCGTTAAAAAGACATCGATCATTCCAATTGAAGTAGTCGTTCGCAATGTTGCAGCAGGCAGTTTAGCAAGAAGGGTCGGCTTAGAAGAAGGGGTGCCTTTAAACAAAACAATCGTTGAGTATTACTACAAAGACGATGATTTAGGTGATCCTTTAATTAATGAAGATCACATTCAACTTTTACACTTAGTATCTATGAATCAATTAAATGAAATGAAAGAAATGGCACTAAGAGTGAATGGTTATTTAACGGACCATTTTAAAGTGTGTGACGTCAAGCTAGTCGATTTTAAACTAGAGTTTGGGTTTGACGAAAAAGGTGAGTTAATTTTATCAGACGAAATATCCCCAGATACGTGTCGACTTTGGGATATTCATACGAATGAAAAGCTAGATAAAGACGTTTTTCGAGAAGGAATCGGGCAAATTGATCAAGCTTATGAAACGATCTTAAAGCGCTTAAAAGGCGCGGTTGTAACTGACTAAAATAAGGGGTGCTGAATGGTGATCAAAGTAAAAGTATACGTAACGTTGAAAGCAGGAGTTCTTGATCCTCAAGGTAAAGCAATTGAACAGGCGCTAGAAGCAATGGATGTTAACAACGTAGAAGGTATGCGTGTTGGTAAGTATATGGAGTTTCACCTTGAACCAGAAGAAACTCATTCAGTTGATGAACAAGTAACGTACATGTGTGAGCAACTTTTATCTAACCCAGTTATTGAAGATTACCGTTATGAAACAGAGGAGGTTGTCACGCCATGAAGTTGCTGTCATAGTGTTTCCAGGTTCTAACTGCGATATGGATCTGTTTCATGCCATTGAATCAGGGCTAGGAGAAGAAGTTGATTACGTCTTTCATACAGAAACTAATCTAGAAAACTATGATGCCGTTTTACTACCAGGTGGTTTTTCGTATGGTGATTACTTACGATCAGGGGCAATCGCAAGTTTTTCTAACGTGATGGAGTCGGTTAAACAATTTGCGGAGTCTGGTAAGCCTGTATTAGGAATCTGCAATGGTTTTCAAGTTTTACTAGAAGCAGGATTGCTACCAGGAGCTATGAAGCGGAATGAGGCGCTCAAGTTTATTTGTCGTCCTGTTGAGTTAACGGTTGAAAACAACAAATCAATCTTTACAACAAACTACTTTCTACATGAAAAAATCAATGTACCGATCGCTCATGCTGAAGGCAATTACGAGTGTGATGAAGAGACATTAAAAGACCTTGAACAGAACAATCAAATTGTTTTTAGATATGTTAACAACCCAAACGGATCAGTAAGTGATATTGCTGGAATTGTTAACGAACGAGGTAACGTGTTGGGGATGATGCCACACCCAGAACGAGCGGTTGATGAGTTACTAGGTAGCGATGATGGATTGAAATTATTTCAGTCAGTGTTAGCGAATTGGAGGGAACACCATGCCATTACTTCTTGAGCCAAATACAGAAGAGGTTAAAGAAAAGAAGCTATATCGTGAGATGGGATTAACAGATGAAGAGTTTAAGCTTGTTGAACGTATTTTAGGGCGTTTACCGAACTACACAGAAACAGGCATTTTTTCAGTTATGTGGAGTGAGCATTGTAGTTATAAAAAGTCTCGTCCACTGTTAAAGAAATTCCCAACTACAGGGCGCTACGTTTTACAAGGTCCTGGTGAAGGGGCTGGTGTTGTTGATATCGGGGATGGGCAAGCGGCTGTTTTTAAAATTGAAAGTCACAATCACCCGTCTGCGATTGAACCATACCAAGGTGCTGCAACGGGTGTTGGTGGAATTATTCGTGATGTTTTTTCGATGGGAGCGCGTCCAGTAGCTTTATTAAACTCACTTCGTTTCGGTGAACTTGATCAGCCTCGCACGAAGTATTTGTTTGAAGAAGTTGTGGCTGGTATTGCTGGCTATGGCAATTGTGTCGGTGTTCCAACAGTTGGTGGTGAAATCCAGTTTGATGATTGTTATAAAGGAAATCCACTCGTTAATGCGATGTGTGTTGGAT
>NZ_AKIF01000121.1 GCF_000269905.1 Alkalibacillus haloalkaliphilus C5 | reverse complement strand
TGCTTTTGACCCGGATACTGGTGATGAAGTTTGGACGTTTACGACTGAACAAAATGAAGGATTCGCATCCAGACCTGTATATGATGACCAAACGCTTTATGTAACGAGTGCAAACTTAGATCAAGGTTCTGCTACCTTATATGCCATTAACGCTCAATCTGGTGAAGTGTTATGGCAACAGCAAGGGTTAGGAGACCCACAAGCTGGTTCACCAATTGTTTATGAAGATCTCGTTATTGCAAGTTCTTTAGCACAACCGGTTTTAAAAGCATTTGATAAAAATACTGGTGAAGAATTATGGAGTAACCAGTCGTATGGTACAAGTTATCACAACGGTGCAGTTAGTAGTAATGGCGTTTTATTTTTAACAAACTCTAACGGCTCATTCTTCGCAATTGATGTGTATACTGGCGAAGTCATGGAAGAATATAGTATGCCTAACTACAGCACATCTGGAACTTTAATACTACCTGGTACTGTAATCGTGCCAAATGTTAATGGCGTACAATCCTATTCGTCCCCAGGCATACTTACAGGTACGATTACTGACGAAGACGGACAACCTCTTGAAGGGACAGTCAGTGTAAAAGACACAGATCAATCCGTAGAAGCAAATGAAGACGGGACCTTTACTTTAATGCACCAACCCGGTGAGTATGAAGTGAAAGTCGAATATTATGGGAAAGAACAAGTTCATGAACACGTGAACTTCGTATCAGGATACGAAGTCGAGAAGGATTATACATTAACTGATGCATCGGTCGGTTCATTAGATATTACGATTATAGATGAACGAACGGATCTTCCACTCGAAGATGTTACTGTAGATTTAATCAACACACCTATTAGCGGTAGTACTGACTCAGATGGTGTGTTTCAAGAACAAGAAGTACACGCTGGAAGTTATAACCTTAACCTCCAACTAAACGGATTTGTTGAAGTGAGTGACGAAATTGAAATATCTGCAGATACAGACAACTCATTTGAATTCACTTTACAACCTTATGACATAGCTGTTTTAAATGATTTCGAATCAGAAATAACTAGTTTTTTAAACATGAACGGCTTTGCGGCTGAAGAACGTGATTGGGATGTCGCAGAAGACCTAGACAACTATGACATCCTTTATTTAAATGGTGCCTACACGAGTGGTGGATGGCTACCTGATGAGGATACGTTTAATGAACTAGTTGAACAAGCCGAAGCAAGTAATGTTCATCTCGTATTTGCTGATACTTGGGGACCTAGTTACGGATCCATTAGGCATTTAGTAGATTACTACAATGATCCAAAAGAGATCTCTCACACTTACAATTCTGGAACCGTCTCTATGCAAGTTAACGAAGCACACCCAGTCTTTGATGGGTATGACGTCGGAGACACACTCACACTTTATGAACAAGGTGGAGATTTCGCTTGGTTCAATGAATACTCTGGCCGTGAGATTAGTAGCATTGGCTCTTCTCAACTAGGCATGGTCGGGACAGGAATCGGTTATAAAGCAATCACAGAAGATAGCGCACACCTTTTACTAGCTTCACATGCCGCTTCACCATGGGTGTCACCATACCAAGGCTGGCTACCTGATATGCAAAATACTTTCCTAAACAGCATCGAATACTTACAAAATGTCGAGTTCGGTGAAGTAAATGGCACAATTGAAGATCAAAGTGGTAATCAAATAAACGCTACAGTAATAGTAGAGGAAACGAACCAAACTTTTGAAACTGATGGCGAATTACAGTTCTACCATGATGAAGGTAACTATACGTTAACGATTAGATCAGAAGGATTCGAAACAGAAACTTTAGAGATTGAAGTGGAACATGGATCACCGTTCTCTTTTAATGCCGAATTACAATCAACCGATGGCGGTTCCGTGTCGGGTACAGTGTTAGATGAGTGGACTTCAAACGCCCTAGAAAACGTTACCGTTGAAGCTATTAATGATGATGAAATCATTGCGGAGACAGAAACTGACGAGACAGGATACTATGAACTATTAAACTTAGATGAAGGTGATTATGAATTAACATTTTCACTAGATGGTCATTTAAGTGAAACAACTAGCATTGAATTAGCGTCAAGTCCTGTAACAGTTGATCAAACTTTAAGAGAAACACCTGACATTGCTGTGTTAGAAGACTATTTCTCTAGTAGTCGTAACTTCCAACATGTATTTAGTGAATATGGCATTGAAGTTGAAGAATTAACTTATAATAATGTGCACGATCATGTCGGTGACTTTGATGTTATTTTCATAAATGCTATGAGTAGTATTTCGTTTGGAGAAGAAGACATTGATGAACTATTTAAATTAGCTGATGAAGAGAATACTAGTCTAGTTATTGGGGAGACAGACTCATCTACGTCTCCACTACCAGCTATTGTTGACCATCGGAATGATCCTGAGTATAGTAACACCGTAAGTGATACGTCAAATCCATCAGGGTATATAGTAACTGAAGAGCATGATTTGTTCAGGAATTATGAACAGGGAGAGTTTATTGAGTTATTAGTTCCTTCAAATAGTAATATTGGCTACTTCGAGAATTATAGTGGTTACACGATCGCAGAAAGCCAACACCAAGGGTCAAACCAATATGGTCCTGCTGTAGCTTATAAACCGAGAACTGATTCAAGTGTTGAACTGTTAATGGCTGGTCACGGTTTCTCAATTAGACATCATGGTGATCACTACACTGAAGAAGCACTAGAGCTTCTACTAGATTCAGTCGTTTGGGCAGCTCATGCTGAATTTTCAACAATTGATGGAACTGTTACAGATGAGAATGGAGAACCTTTACTAGCATCAATCAGTATTGTTGGAGATGACATCGAGGAAATGACAGATTCTAGCTCAGGAGAGTTTTCAATTCCTATTTTGGATGGAGATTATGAGTTAGAAATCAGTTCATTTGGTTATGAAACTAAAACTGTCTCTGCTTCTGCAGGACAAGATGGAGAACCTTTAAATATTACGATGCAAGTTAGTGATGATGCCGGAACAATTACAGGGCATATTGAAAGCGAAGTGGATGCGAGTGCCATTGCCGATGTATCGGTTAATTTAGAAGGTTTTCCAAGATCAACAATTTCAAATACTCAAGGTGCTTATACGATAGAGAACATCGAGCCTGGAACGTACACATTAACATTTGAGTCTGAACATTACGTCTTAAAAGAGATTGATGTAGAAGTTCAGCCAGGTGAAACTACAACTCATAACATCGAGTTAAAACCATCCCCTACTGTAGGGATTATTGTAGATAACACCTCTTCTTCTGGCGTCACGTTAAGTGAGTACCTTGAAGAGAGAGGGTATAACACAACAGACCTTTTATACACTGATATTGATCAACTTAGTGAAGTCGATTTAGTCTTCGCTAACTCGGATTATGGACATGAGTTCAATCCTACTAAAGAAGAGTTTGATCGATTCGTTGAAAAGCTAGATGAAGAACAATTACCTGTGATTTGGACAGGCCATACCGGTGGCAGAGGTGCCATTCGTTTTCTAAATGAATTTGAGAATAATCCTGGATCAGAAATAACTGGTCAAAATTCCAATGTCGCTGGTAAAGCAACCGAAGAACATCCAATTGTAGAAGGGGTTGAAATTCAAACCCCATTCCCAATGGAAGCAAGTTTTGACCGTTATTATGCTTTTGATGATTATGACGGTGAAACAATTGCACAAGTAGAAATTGACGAAGAACGAATCGGTGATTTAATCGCATATAAAGGGCGTACAACTGAGTCAGTTGAGATTCTGTTAGGTAATATGACGATTAGCAATTTATTCCACCCTGGTGGTGACTTTGATGAAAACAGAGAAACAATTATTAACAATGCCATCCTTTGGGCTTTAGATCATGAAGAACCTTTAGCTGGAGATTTACATGGTGCTCTAGAAAATGATTTAGACCAAACAATTCAAGGAACCGTTACCGTAGTAGAAACAGGTAAATCTATTACAACTGATCAGCAAGGCGAATTTTTCTTAGGTTTACCTGCTGGTGATTACACTTTATTAGTTGATTCTTACGGACATGAAACGACTGAATTCGAGGTCACTATTGATAACGGTTCCGTTTATGATGAAGTGTTTACACTAGAGTCAAATGATGTCGGCGTAATAAGTGGTACAGTATACGACTCACAAACTGAAGAAAGTATTCCAGGAGCTACAATTAGCTTACTCGGTACACCAATTGACGTTGAGGCTGATGAAAATGGTTATTATGAAGTTGTTGCACCTGTAGGCGAATACGACGTTCGTGCAAACGCACCTGGATTTATGGGGCAGACGACTTCTAACGTAGAAGTTGTTAAAGGTGAAGAAGTCACAACAAACTTCTATATGAGCGAATCAGAAGAAATCGCCGTAATAACAACAACAACTAACCAGAGTCGCTTTGACGTGCTGTTTGACGAAATTGGTTATGAAGTTGATTACTTCTCAAGTGCTAATACTGAACAACTTTTAGAAGTAATTGATGAGTACGCTCTAATTATCTTCAATAACCGTTCTTCTAGTATAAGCAATGAAGAGTTTCAAGAATTAATTGATGAAGCAGATGAACGTGAGATTAGCATGATCTTTACCTCACAGTTCAGTGGCGGAACGATCGCTGACCTTAGAGACGTTTACAGTAACCCAGAGTCTGTTAGTTGGAGCTTTGTCCCAGGTCACGTTAACTTAGCGATAGAAACGGGTCACCCTTTATTTGCTGGAATTTCTGAAGAAGAATTCAGCATTTTAGAAAGTGGCTCTAGTAATCAGCAATATGCCGTTTACAACAATTATAGCGGGACAACAGTCGGTCAAATTTCGCATAATGAAGAAGGAACTTTAGGTGAAGGTATTGGATATGACTTTAGAACAGCCAATAGCGTCCACCTCCTTCTATCCGGCTTACAAGTAGGAACTTATGCTGATGTAGAGTCAAACTGGACAGATGAAGCAAAATTACTCTATGCCAATTCAATTGATTGGGCTATATCCGCTAGTTTGGGTGAAATTACAGGTACTGTTACAGACGAAGATGGTAATCCAATTGAACAAGCTAACGTATCGATTCCAGACAATGATTTAGAAGTTGTGACGAATGCCAACGGAGAGTACCGTATAGGCATTGGAAGTGGAACTTATGACGTGACAGCTCAAGCTACTGGCTTCCATGAAAAGACTCAATCAGTCACGATTGAAGAACAAGGTGATACTGTAGAGTTAAACTTCTCTTTAGAAGAAATAAAAGGAACATCGATCTCCGGTACCATCATTGATAATGAGACGAATAATTCTATTGAAGAAGCGACTGTCACACTAACGAAAGACGATGAAGAGTTGGAAGTGACTAAGTCGAACGCAGATGGTGAATATTCTTTCGATCAACTACTTCCTGGCGATTACATTGTCAGCGTAGAAAAAGATGGCTATATCGGTTCAAAAGATGAAATTAATGTTGAGACAGAACCAATCAACGTTGACTTAATGCTTAACAATATTATTGTCGCAGTAATTGAAGATCACAACCAAGAATTAGAAAGCTTACTCAATGAACATGACCTTTTCGCTGAATCGGTTAGTTGGGATGTTTTAGATCACATTGAACAGTTCGAACTCGTTGTCGTCAATAGTTACAAAGCTGACGATGAACAAGTTGAACAATTAATCGAACGAACTGATGAACTTGAAATCAGTGTTATGTTCTTAGGAACTTGGGGGCAAAATGATGGTTCTATCCACTTACTTGAACAATATGCTGGATACCCTACTCATGACCAGCACGGTTATGACGAAGGTGAAGTAATCTTAAACATTGGTGAGATAGACCACCCTATTTTCAATGAACTACCTGATTCTTTTGTCATACACGGGGAAGGAAGTCCGTATTCTACATTTAAAGACTACCCCGGTTCTAACCTTGCTAACTTAAATGTTAATGATGAGGACTTAGGGACTGCCATAGCTTATGAATATCGCAGTGAACAATCAATCCATCTATTGTTATCTTCCTTTGCTGCAACTAATATGATTGCACCAACTTATGGATGGACTGAAGATGCTAAAACATTATTTGTACAATCTGCTCAATACGCTATGGAAGCTGAGACAGAGTTTGAAGAACCAGCCAAACCAGCATTTGATGAGGAACAAATTCGTACAAATGAGCGAGAAGTAGAAATCACTGGAACTTCAGACCCTAATGTGTCGATCAACATTTACGAAAAACAAGGTAACAACCAGTCAATGATTAAAACAATTACATCTGATGAGGAAGGTAACTTTGAAACTATGATTGACTTTGAACACAATGGTAATACCTTCTTATATGCAGAAGCAGAAAATGCAGCAGGTAAATCCGAGATGAGCGAACGTTTACAAGTCATCATTACAGGTAACCCAAACAGAAATCAACCTAATCATTCGGAAGAGGAACAAGAAGTTACAGAAAATAATCCTAAGGATGAAGTCGATGGTGAAAATGGAGAAAGATCTCAAAGTGACGAAAAGTAACGTCTTCTAAATAACTAATAAACCCAACTAGTCATATAACACGACTAGTTGGGTTTTTAATTGTATAAAATTAAAAAACATAATTCTCTATTTTTAGGTGGAGCAGTCGGTGTTCTTACTGTATATCTAGTAAGTTTGTCTGTTGGAGGAGCGACTTTAATGGTGTTTTAGCAGGAAGTGCTTCTTATATTGCAGGACCAGCTGCACTTAGAACGTCAGTACCGGCCGACTCTTTTCATGTTCTGTTTTTATATGAAATCTATCTTTAGTAGTCACCAATAGAAGAACAGATATTTAATGAGTCACAGTTTTAAGCTTATCAGGGTTTAAAACCATATAAATTTCCTTTATTTCTTCTCCAACTATATAAAAACTAATAACACTATGAACTTTTCCACCTACATAATTAACAAGTCCGGGTTGACCATTAATGTTTTTAAACTCGAAATAAAAATCATTAGGTACTTTTTCAACAACACCTGACATAAACCTTAAAACATTTGTCTTTGTTATAATTGGACGAATAGCCGCTTTCACTTTACCTCCGCCATCAGAGTATAGTATTACTTCATCAGATAATAGATAGAGTAATTCATCGGTTTTTTGACTTTGAAAAGCTTGAACAAACCGTTCAACAATTGTTTTATTACGGTCATAATTTAAGCTTTCTTCTTTAACAGTCGAAAGTTTCTTTTTTGAACGACTATAGATCTTACGACAATTATCCTCATATTTACTTACGATATCTGCAATTTCTTTGTAAGAAAATCCAAACGCTTCTCTCAAAAGAAAAACTGCACGTTCATGAGGTGATAAGTTCTCCATCAATCGAAGGTAAGCAATGCTTAAGCCCTCTATATTTAAAGTGTTCTCTAAAGTTGTATCATAATTATCCTGATTAATAATTAGAGGTTCTGGGTGCCAAGGACCTACATAACACTCCCGTTTATGTTGGGCAGACTTAAGATGATCCAAACAACGATTAGTCATGACCTTACAAAGATAAGCCTTTTTATTTTCAATGTTCTTTCCATCAATTTGTATTGCTTTTAACAATGTCTCTTGAACGAAATCTTCAGTATCAGTCACAGAACCGAGTAGTCGATACCCTAATGAAAATAGTAGAGGCTTCAACTCTTTATATTCTTCTTGACTAATTTCCAATACGACCCTCCCCCTTTCTCAATCGAAGAATCTCCTCTGCCGCTTTCTTACCACTACTAACTGCCGCTTCAGACAATATTAAGTCCGAAGATGTCCAATCACCAGCAATATATAATCTATCAATATCAGTTTCAATATATGATAGCTTCTTTTCATCACCAATTTGAGGCACCCTTTGGTTAACAACTATTTGAGGCAAACACCGACTAGCGATTTCATATTTCCGCCAGCCGGGTTGAATTCGATCCAAAAATTGTTCTAACTCAAGTTTTACTTGTTTACTCTCTATCTTTTCGTCAGGATGAAAGTATTTAAAAACATGGAGTACAACACCATCCTCATGGTCTGAAAGTTTAGCAAATGTTGAATGCACAGAATAATATAATGGCTCATGTAAACCTAATGCTAAAAGTTTATTAGTATTAGGTAATTGAGACAATGCAATATCTAGCGTAGCACCACACACAGGGTCAAAATGTTCAGATACCTCGGTGTACCTCTTGTTTAACATACGGTTAAGTTCATGGGGGGATGTAGTACAAATAACTTCATTACTTAAAATAACTTGATCATTTGAAAGCTTCAACTGAAATAGATCATTGTCATTAGGCGTGATTTTTATTACGTTTCTCTGTTTTTTTTCACTTACACCTAATGCAATCGCTTTGTTGTGAAGTTGATCAATCATTGACTGCCACCCACCATCTAAATACGTAACACCACCCATTACAAGCTTTAAGTGATTAATAATGACTTTAGCACTTACTCGCTCTGGAGCATGACAGTAGGTTGCCAGTCGCCCTAACATAACAATAATCGAACGAACATTATTCGAATTAATTCTTTGTTCAAGCCATTGTTTAAACGTTAAATCTTTAACTTTGTTAGTGTCTGTTTTCTTTATCTCCATTAAAATCTTAATGAACTCTAAGCGCTCTTTCCAATTAAAATATTTAGTAGTAATTAGCTTTAGAGGTGTGAATGGAGCATCAAATTCGTGGTTACCATCTACGAAACTACCGTTTAATTTTGGCGTCTTTCCCTCTAATGTTATACCTAATTCTTCTAGAATTAACTTAGCTTTCCCTTTTTTATATAATGCATGAGGGCCTAAGTTGAAATACTGACCTTGAATATGATTTGTTCTAGCTCTACCTCCCATCTCCTTCCCCTTTTCGATTAAAACAACTGATATATTTGACTCCGCTAAAAAGTTAGCTGCAACGTAACCAGC
>NZ_AKIF01000120.1 GCF_000269905.1 Alkalibacillus haloalkaliphilus C5 | reverse complement strand
CCTTGGCAGTCTCAGCCATTATTTAAGACAGTTCAATCCTTTACAGAATTTCTTAAATTACCTCAAAGATTCGAGGATATAAAAGAAACAGAACAGAGAAGAGATTTTCAATTTACTATATATGAAAATTACAAAAAACAATTATTTCAACTAACATTCCTCGGTTTTGTCGGAATAGGAGTAGGTATTTATACATCCCATCAAACGATTTTACAGCTTTCGATCGTAGTTTCTGTCGTTGGTGGTATCGGGTATGTTATTTGTAGTTTTAAGTTAAAAAAATGGATGAAATATATGCATGAAAAGAGAAGAAAGTAACTTTGGAGAGTACACGAAACTAAATTGGAGATGGGTGTAATGATCAAACAATTAAATGAAGCTACTAATTTGCGAAAGAATGGAAGTTATAAACAATCTAAAGAATTACTTATGGAATTAGTGAAGGAGTATCCTGAAGATGCTTCGATTAATTATCAATGTGCTTGGAGCTGTGACATATTAGGAGAAGAAGCGAAAGCTGTTCCATTTTACGAAAAGGCGATCCAATTAGGCTTACCATCAGAGGATTTACAAGAGGCTTTCCTAGGGTTAGGTAGCACTTATCGAACTTTAGGAGAATATGAACAATCAAAAAGTACGTTTGAAAAAGGAATGGAATTATTTCCAAACAGTAAGGCGCTTCATACATTCTATGCTATGACGTTATATAATTTAAACGAACATAGTAAAGCGATGGAGTTATTGTTGAAATGTTTAATCGATACAACAAACGATCAAGAAATATTAAGTTATAAAAAAGCTATTGATTTTTATTCGAATCAATTGGACGAAGTTTGGAGATAACGGTTATAGGGGTAGTTTCCACGAGTTTTTACGTGCATATATAAGGAATGTTGAGTTGAGCAACACAATCATAAGAATGTGACGCAAAATCGAAAAAAGTGAAGCTGAGCGAAAGCAAAAAGGCCAATTTAAAAAGTGAATACTGTGAACTGAAAGTCTGGTACCCATAAAGTGTTGATACAGCATTTTGTGGGTTGTTTTTATATTACAACTTAGTCGTTTCTATTTGTTTTAGAGACTGGTGTCATACAAAAAAGGTATTGACTCTCTATTTGTCGAAATTGTGTAGTGACTGGGGTGATGTGTTACAGGCAAAAGCAATCTAAATTTAGTATATTAAATACTAATTCCAAGGGGGGAGTGGTTCAATGGACCAAATAAAACACCAATTAAACAAAATAAAGGATGAACAGGTAAAATTAACAGAGCAGTTTAATGCTATCGTTGAAGATTATGAATTGAGCGATGTTCATCAGGAAATGAGATATTCCGAAAGAAGAATGAGGAATATCAAGAGAAATTACATAAACTTAATGAGCAATTTCAGCAAATCGAGAAGGAGAACCAAAAATTACGGTATGCACTTCAAGAACAAATGTTAGATGAAAAAACGAACCTTCTTAAAGTTTCAAAAGAGAAACTAGACACTTATTTCAGCTCAAATACAGACAATACTCACAACCGATTAACTAGTTTAGAACAAAATTCGAGAAGAGAGATTGAGAAGCTTAAACATAAAGCTAATCAATCAGTCGAAGAAAATAAACAGCAGATATTAACTAAGTTAAACGGCTTAGAGGCTGAAATTGATGAAATGCTTCATGAAGAAAGGCAATTTTTCGCCAAACAGGAGAAGGAATTAATAGACTCTTATTCTAAGGAGTATAATCAATTAGCCGATGAAGAATTATCAGAAGATGTTATTCAAAAACGGGTAAAGCAAAACCAAGTTGAAATGAAAATTGGCTTAGGTTGGATTAATAAAATTGGGATCTTACTCATTCTGTTTGGTGTAGCGGCTGCATTTAGATATTCATACTCAACATGGTTCAACGATTATGCTAAAGGAGGATTATTTTCACTTCTTGGAGTGATCATGTTGATCGGTGGTGAATGGTTATATCGAAAGAATCAGCGGGTCTTTTCACTTGGTTTAATAGGTGGTGGAGTAGCTGTACTATACGGTTCCATTTTCTTTAGCTACTTCTTATTAGAAATTATAGGACTTATAACAGCCTTATTATTATCAGTGTTAGTGACTGTCACAGCCATAATCTTGTCATTACATTATCAATCCAAAACAGTATGTACGTTTGGGTTAATTGGAGGATACATTCCATTTTACTCATATTTGATTTCATTTGGTCTTGATGGCGTGTCTGTCTATGCTTCTATGACTTACATTCTTATTCTAAACTTATCTATATTGTGGATATCTTTTCAAAAACAATGGAATGTCGTTCATTATATTAGCTATTTGTTAAATCTTCCGTCTTTCTTTATTTTAATCTATTTATCACCAACTTTAGGTGGAAGTATGGTATATACGATTGCTGTATTCCTTCTATATTTATTCTTAAGAATCGGTTATCCGTTTTCGAATAAAGTTTCATTTAAATGGATGGACCTGTCCATTTTAGCTATTAATACAGCAATATGTTGTACAGTAATTTACCAACTATTTAACGGATTAGGTTGGGAAGACTTTAGAGGGTTATTAGCTGTAACTTTCGGTTTATTATTTTTCGGTCTAGGGCGATTTGTTGGTCAAAAGATGAACGAACAAAAAGAAATGATCGTTTTATTTTATGGAACGTCGATTACGTTTTTAGTTTTAATAGTACCTTTTCAATTTGGAGTCGAGTGGCTTGCACTAGGATGGTTAATCGAAAGTGTTGTGATTATGCTTTATGCGAATCGTCATAAGTTGGTTTTACTCGAAAAAGCCGGTTGGGTTATTTTTGGCTTAACCCTTGTTGCATTTTTATTTGAAGTCTTAAGGTACACAAGTGGAATGCCAGACATGACACCTGACTATTTCCATTTTAAGTATTTCGTTGTTATGGCTGGTTTAGTTCTAATGATGTTTTACTATGTTTATGACCGAACGAGTAAAAACCGTACACATTTATTTAGTGGATTTCCACAATTTATACAAGGGTTGAAATATTTCACGCTTGTAAACGTTTGGATTTACATCGTAACTGAAGCGGCTTATTGGTTTGGTCAATTGGTTGACACTCGTTTTGAACACTTCATACTTTACCAGTTATTACTATTCTCGTTCTTATCAGTTGCATTAGGGTATGTTCTAAAGAAAATCACTATACTTTATGATCGGGTCGTTAAGTATTTCTGTTTAGTTTTATACTTTATTGGAATTCTAGTTGGTTTATTTGTTACAGCCACGATGCCTATTTTGGTTGGTGAGCAGGATACAGTTATGGACTATGTAACATTAGGTATATTGATTGGCTTCAATGTCTTAATTTATGCTACTGGAAGGGATCTTCTAATGGCATATATTCGTGGTCAACATAAGAATGTAGAACTTTATCCAACTATTATAGCGGTTTATTTTATAGCGGTTTTATCTGCATTCTTGCATGTTCAATTCCAATTAAGTGAAGTTGGTTTTGTGGTTAGTTTAATTTATTTAATCGTTGCAATCAGTTATATTGTTTATGGATTTAAGAATAAGTTCGTTTATTTAAGGCGTCTTGGATTGGGGTTAACTTTATTGACTACTGGAAAATTAGTATTTTTTGATCTTGCATTTCTGACCGAAGAAAGCAAAATATTAGCTTACTTTAGTTTTGGTTTAGCGTTATTAGGCATCTCCTATATTTATCAGAAGATGGCTAGTTACCAAGATGGGAAAGATCGAGAAAAGAAAGTAAGTTAGAAATATTGATATTTAATGAAATAATAGGTGTTGAGGAGATTATGATGAATTTAAATTTAAAGGCCCATTTACAACAATTAGAGGAAAGACATATTAATCTAGAGGTTCGTCAAAGCAACGAAGAGCTTGACCATATATTAGCTGATGATTTTTTAGAAATCAGTAGTTCGGGGAAGATGTACGGTAAAAAAGAATGTTTAGAAGATGGTGTTGTGTTAACAGAAATGACACTTCACAATTATGAAATCCGCCCTCTAGCTTCTGATGTTGCCTTATCGACATACTACATTATCGATCACACGCGAGGAAGAAAGACTTTACGTAGCTCGATCTGGAAGTATATCGATGGCAGGTGGCAATTTTATTTTCATCAAGGAACGCTCACGGATTTAGAGCTAGAGGATTTAACATAAAGCAAGGAGGTAGTTCAGTTTAGGAGATTATGGCAATAAGTATCTTAATTGAGCTACCTTCTTTTAGAAAATGGATAAAGATTTGTTGAGTTTTATGATTAAATTTGCCTGATGTCCATCCAAGGTTGGAGGTGATAAAAGTGAAGTTTAAGCTAATTCTTCTTTTAATGATAAGTGTATTTCTATCACTTAGCGCCTGCGGTTACTCTAATACAATGGAAGACACTTCTGATACGCACCAACACTCTTCGTTAAGGGGGGTTATTACTGATTTAGATCATATTAATAAAAAGATGGCTGTTGAAGGTGAGAATATGCAGGTGAACTTGCGAGTGACAGAGAGTAGCAAGATGGTAGATCAATTAGAGGAAGTTATTGACCTTGAAGATTTGAAGGAGGGATTAAAAGTCTCGGTTTCCTGGGGACCTAAAGAAAGTGAGGAGCAAAATCAAGTGAACTTGGAAAAGTTGTGGCTTTTAGAAGATTAATACTTTATCTAGGATATATCCTAGTGAGTAAATGTATGTATGAAGTGAAAAAGAGCATTAAATCAAGCTACAATTCAATGCTCTATGAACGTATAACATTATTTAAACTACATTTCCCACGTAAACCATTTCCCATGACCAGCTGTTGTAGCGATCGTGTTTAGAGATTCTTCGCCGTTTATATAATAGTCTAAGTGTAAATCACGGTCTTGAATGTTGTTGTAAACGTGAAAGACTTCTCTAGTTGAACCAACCTTTTTAATTTCTTCAAGCAAATCATCTTTAGTCTGCTCAGGCATTTGATTGGCAACGTGTGTATGAAAAACACAAACTGCATAGTCCTCTGGAATGTCATTTACTAAGTCGGAAAGCAAAACCACACCATCACCTTCAATTAAAGTAAGTGGGTGTTGTTTAACAATTTCAGCAGCTTGTTTTAGCGTTTCTCTTCGTTCATGAAGATTTGGCCATATGAGAGCGTTTAACCAGAACTCATCTTCTTCATCATTTAAGTCCAACACATTGAGGTCTATCCCGATTCGTTTCGCAACGGGTGGCGCTTCTACTGGAAGGGAGGGTTCATTATTACCTTTGATCTCAGCAGTTAAATGTACATTTGAATGACGATTACCGTAGATTTGGTCTGAACCATAAGAATAATTGTACTGATTCCATAGCAGCTGAAGGCCTGAGCTAGTCCCAATTTCAATTAAGGCTAACGGTTTTTTCGCGATTTCATATATGTAGCTGAATGTAGGATAAAGGTATGTACATCGTCTTACTTCATTCGTTTGGACTAATTTCGATTGTAAAATTTCTATAATTTCATCGTGAAAAATCTCGCAAAAGTCTATGAAATACGGATAAGAGTCTTTTACATCTTTAACTTCTGAAACAATACTTGGATAGAAGTGCTTTAACTCGTGTTCTTTACCTTTTAATAAAAGGGCATGGACTGCACCGAAAAACAAATTCGGAATCGGTTGTCCCTTTCTTGCGTGTGAGGCCAATTGTAGTATCTCTTCGTCGTCAGCTATCTTTAAAGATAAGTGTTCGTAAAGTTCGCAGTACCCTTCACATTCTTCTTTTGCGAATTTTTTGAAAATATTTGCTACACGTTGTTCCATGAGTCATTCCCCCAATGTATAATGAATCTATAATTCCATAACTTACCACAATTAAATGGTAACATAGTCACTTTTAATGAATTACAGAAAAGAACCAAAGATTGTATATATAGTAGGAGATGATTAAATGGACGTCAAATGGCTTGATTGGGCAAAGCAGCTTCAATCAATTTCACAAGCAGGATTAACATATTCGAAAGACGTGTATGACATAGAAAGATTTAAGATGATTAGGAATATTAGTGTCGAGATTTTATCGCAGCATACAGAAATTGACCAAACTGTAATCAAAGATTTATTCGCAAATGAAACTGGATATGCCACACCGAAAGTGGATGTGAGAGCAGTAGTTTTTAACAATAATAAAATCTTAATGGTAAAGGAAAATGGTGATGGAAAATGGGCCTTACCAGGTGGGTGGGGTGATATCGGATTATCACCAAGTGAAGTTGCTGTAAAAGAGGTTGAAGAAGAATCAGGTTATGACGTTAAAGCAACTAAGTTAATTAGTATTTTTGATAAGAAAGACCACCAACATCCACCATCTCCATATCATGTTTATAAGATGTTTATTCAATGTGAAATTATTGGTGGACAAGCTCAGGAAGGAATTGAAACTAGTGCGGTTGATTTCTTCGCTGAAGATGAATTACCAGAACTCTCGGTTGCAAGAAATACAGAGAAACAAATTAAGTTAGCTTTTAAACATTTAGATCATCCAGATGAATTAGCTTATTTTGATTAGAGTTTTAGAGAAGGGGAGTGATATCATCATTATTGGAATCTTAACTGCTTTTTAGAATATTTTTATGAGGTGTACTAATGAGAAAAATGGAAGTCATACCATACCAAAACAGTTGGCCTGAATTGTATGAATTAGAGGCTACAAAATTAAAGTCGCTTTTAAGTGATGAGTACATAGACATCTACCATATTGGAAGCACCTCTGTACCAGGTTTAAAGGCTAAGCCAATTATAGATATTTTAATGGTCGTTAATGCTGTTGAAGCGGTTGATCAATACAATGAACAGCTTATAAATATAGGCTTTATGCCAAAAGGTGAAAATGGAATAGAAGGTAGACGTTTTTTTATAAAAGGTGGTGACAACCGCTCACACCATCTTCATATTTTCCAAACAGGTAGTTCCCACATTAAAAGACACCTTGCTTTTCGAGATTATTTAATACACCATCCACAAGTGAGTGGGCGATATGGAGATTTGAAAGAGCGATTGTCACGCCTTTATCCATATGATCCTAAAGCTTATGTTCAAGGCAAGGAGCAAATGGTACAAGAAATAGAGCGTTTAGCATTAGAGTGGGTTGAATTTCGTTAATCTTTCGAACAGTTTACATTACCTTCATCAGTTAAAATGCTTCATGCCCATCTTCTAGACAATGTTCAAACTGTTCCAACATGCGTTCGTGGTTTGTTTGAATTTGAACAAATTGATAAGTAGGGAAAGCCAATGCTAAAAAGACGATGATTGCTATCGTAAAAAGTGTAAATCTTGATAAATGTTTGTCAGGGTTTATGCCAGTGTGACTTGATTGAGCTTTGCCGTTCATAAACTTGCGAATCTCCCAAAAATATAGAGCGTTATGAGCAATTAACAGTACGATTAATAATGTAATGTAAAGGAATCGTTGTGTCGGTAGGAACATGATGAGAAAAATGATTACAGGAATAGCCTGGGCATATAAGATGTATACTTTCTTTGTTGTTCGTTTAGTTACTTGACGAAACAACTCATCGTCTTCTAGGAGTTCATGAGGTTTAAAAAATGTGCATAGTCTTAATTCATTTCCTGAATTATTTTTATTGTATTGTCTTAATTTGATGAAGTAGATGATGAAGAACGCAATCAGTGCCAATTGCCCAATAACTAATGACAAAACACTTGGCATGTGCCAATTAATGTGAACTTGCTGTCCGGTTGTATAAAATACACCTTCAAAATCACTTACTACTAAGTCGATCGCATAAACAACGCCGTATGACCAGATTGATAATATTATTAATAATGCGATATTCCACAACGGAAATTGTACTCTAAAATCATCATTCTTCATTATAACCCTCTCCTTCTAGCCAAAATAACTCATCGACACTGACGTTCAACTCTTTAGCAATTTTAAGTGATAGTGTGATAGAAGGTGAAAAGTCACCCTTTTCGATGAACCCGATTGTTTGCCGCGTTACGCCAACACGGTTCGCTAGTTTAGTTTGTGAGAAGCCAAATCTTGTCCGTAGTTCTTTTACACAATTGTGCAACATTACAGTCACCTTCTACTGAATTTTATGTTAAGTATTATTAACATATTGTAAATTATACTTAACATATAGTCAAATAAATTTTAAAATTATTATATTCTTGCTATGTCACACAATCGACACGCGCCAAAAGGTGACAGGGAAGGTCAAATGTGTTACATTTTCTTAAGGATATTTTTATTAAGAATTGAAATGGAAGGGCTTTCCATACAGGGAGTCGTTTAAATTCCATTAAGCTTTGGTTGTTGGGGTGGACATTCATGTTATTAGATTATAAGATGTATCAGCATGAGACGAGCAAGGAATGGGTTGTATTCTTGCACGGTGCTGGGGGAAACCATACTTTATTTTATAAACAGGCGAAACAGTTTAAAAAATACTTTAACTGTTTATTTATCAACTTTCCAGGACACGGTGAAAGTGAGCCGTTAGATGTCAAATACACTTGTAAAAACATCGCTAATAAAGTGATGGAAGTGTTAGATCATTTAAATATAAGAAAAGCGCATTTAGTCGGAATTTCTTTAGGGACAATGGTTATGACAGAGATTTGTCGTCGTACACCTGAACGAATTGCATCGATGACGATGGGGGGAGCAGTTATTAAGTGGAAGTTTTGGACTGACCTTTTGTTCAAAATTGCTTATCTCGTTCGCTCGATCGTTCCGTACATGTTCCTATACAAGTTATTTGCGGCTATTTTAATGCCGAAGAAAAACCACAAAAAGTCGCGAAATATGTTCGTGCGAGAAGCGTCGAAGTTAGGGCAGTCGGAGTTTGTTAAGTGGGCGGAGCTACTCATTACATCAAATAACATTCATGAAACATTTACTGAAATGAAAAATAAAGTACCGAAGCTCTTTCTCATGGGAGATGAGGACCACGTCTTTATTAACGGAGCTCACTATGCTGCAGAGCGAGATTCATATGCTAAGGTAGAAGTGATTGAGGATTGTGGACACGTATGTAATATTGATCAAGCTAAAGCTTTCAATAAGGTTTGTA
>NZ_AKIF01000119.1 GCF_000269905.1 Alkalibacillus haloalkaliphilus C5 | reverse complement strand
AAAGACTTAATGGAAAAACATCTTTTATTGATTTTTTTAGATTCTATGAAAACGAATACAGCGATATCGACTTTAGTAAAATTAACCTCCCCCTAAACCTAAATAATGATACTAATTATTATAAAGAACGTTTATTAGAGTTAGGAGAATTCAATAATCTAATTCCGGTTATTTCTCTTAAAAAGCAACATAAACTAGGAACTTATGAATTAATTGATTTTATTGGAAGCCTACGGGAACTTAACAATTCGGTAGCTATAAGAATTACTGATGATTTGTTTGATGATTACGAAGAAACTCTTGAAAGTATTTTAGGTGAAAAGGACTTTGTCTTCCTCGATATTAGAGATAATACCATAGCATCAAAAGAGATTGAATTAGAAGAATTTGAGGAATTCACTACCTCTGCTAAAAAGGTTTTATTGAATTCACCAAGATCTACTCAATACTACAATAATCAATACGAAAATTTAGCATTCACCAAATTAATTGATAATGAAGTAGCAGCAAGGTACAGCGAGTTTTCATTAGAGGGTTTCGGTGATTTTGGGGGTCTAAAAGATAAATTGCCTTCACCAAATGGGGGTGGAGGAAACGGAGCTGCCTTAGCCTTATTTTACCTGAAAGAAAATAATGCATTCTTCTCTGTAGCAAATGATTCAACACTAGGATTAAAAGGGTATCAAAAAGTAGTTAACGAATTATTAAAATACAGATCAGTACTCGACCATAAGAACGATTGTCCTGCCTTTAAGAAAATTAGTGAAATGTCAGGTACATATGGAAATTGGAGTACTTGGAACAACTTAACACTTACTAGATACATTCATCAACAATCAACAAAGTAGTATACCTTAATTTATTGGTATACTACTTTGGAATCAATTAAGAATTTATAAAACCACTGGTAATCAATATCAAATATTTCTTCATTATTCTCAACAATAAAATTCCATTTGTTGAAGTACTTTTTCTTAAGACATTCTTTATAAATTTTGTTAATTACTTGAGGATTGTTTTCATTTATTATCTTTTCTATTAAGTAGTCTTTGTTAGAATTGGTAGTGCAACCAAAAAAATGAGACAAGTCTTTTTTTGTCAATGAGGTTAATTGTTTTCTTGAGTCAAAAGATTTCGTAAGTTGGGCACTTTTAATTTTTTTGAAAATATACTTCCCTGTCTTAGTCCTATAATAAATATATACACCACATTCTTTAGGGATTTTGGAAACCATCTGGTCTAAATTATTTTTTGAACATATTAGATAGACTCGATCAAATACATCTAGGTAATCACTCATCTGTTGGTCTAATCTACTCGGGGTATCCAATTCAGTCTTTATTTCGTACGCAATGCTTTGACTATTGATTTTACATAAATCAACCCTACTTTTTCCCGCTTTAAGTTCAAAAATAGATACGTGATTCTTTAATTTAAGTAAAACTTTATTAAGAAAACTTGCTTTCACAGCAGTTTCATTCGGGTAGTTTTCTAATAAGAAAGTGTTTAAGAAATCTCTTACCGACGAGTAATTATCACTGTGAAAATCATCAGGTAGATCGCCACCAAAAGCTTCAATCACATTATTTTCAAGTGTTTCATTACTATAGAAGGTTTCGTATTTATTAAATAGATCTTGTGCATATTCAAATTGGTTTTTAACTGTTTCTATTTTGATCCACTCCCTTCTATTTATTAATGTTATACTTTATTTTTCATTTAGTCTAGAGGTAATAAATTGACCTATGAGGTTAATTGTGTTAGATTAAACCAATGTTATAGGGGGATATAGATGGAAATTACATATTCAAATAAAAAACTTGAAAAAATATTGACTAGTGAAAGGCAAATCAAAAAAAAATATACGAAATTCTATTCAAAAGTTATCCTTCGAATGTCAGAATTACGCGCAGCGAACAACTTAGGTGATATTTCTCCATCCCCTCCTCCAAGAAGACACAAATTAACCAGTCAGAATCATTGTTGGGGTGTAGATGTATCCAAGAATTTTCGCCTAATAATCCAAGCTCGTGAACCATTTGATCCCAATAATTTGAATACTGTAACCAGAATTTCAATATTATCTATTGAAGATTATCATTAGAAAGGGGGAAAGATAATGACCAATGAATTTATTGTTCCCACCGGTTTTGTAATAAGAGACTACTTAGAGGAATATGGAATAAGCCAGAAAGAACTTTCCAGAAGATTAGGCATGAGTGAAAAACATGTATCAAATGTATTGTCTGGAAAAAGTCGGTTAACTGAAGAATTTGCAATTAGCCTAGAAAAAATCATTCATGATGTACCTGCTTCATATTGGTTGAATTATGAATCTAAATTTAGGGAGTTTAAGAAAAGGGAAGAATTAGAACAAAATGAGTTTAGTGAAGAAAAATTAAAATATTACTCCAAAAAATTTAAGTTTTCTTCTGTATTTGGCGGCTTAAATTGGGACTTAAAAAAACAAGCTAATGAAATGTTAAAACTGTTAAGAATCGATAACTTTGACATTTTTGATTCTGTTTATTCGGATCTAGAGGTAGAGTTTATGGAAGATGGTGGAGAAGTAGAACCAATAGCTATTTGGTTAAATTTAGCTAAAGAAGAAATAGAAATTCAAAATAAGGACCTATCTGACGTTAAGTTTAATAAAGAAAAAGTTATAAATTCTTTGAGTAAACTAAAGAAAATATCAATGAACAAAGATTATATAAACTCTTTGAACAGTGTAAGAAAATTATTGAACCGTGCAGGTGTTTACTTAGTATTTCAAGATCCTATAGAAAATAGCAAAGTAAGAGGAGCATTAACAACTTATAAATCCAGACCGGCTGTCTTTATAAGTGGACGTTTTAAATCTCATGACCATGTATGGTTCGCTTTAATGCACGAAATTGGACACCTCTTACAGCACTATGTACCAAACGATACTATAATTTCCCTTGAAGATGATTTGTATTCGTCTAACAGTACTTCAATTAAGGAAGAAGAAGCAAATGAATTTGCAAGAAATTTTTTTATCGATGCCGAGGATTACAAAAAGTTTGTATCAAAAAATGAATTCAATAAGAGTACCATTATCGATTTTGCATTAGACCAAAATGTACTTCCAGGTATTGTGGTGGCTCGTTTGCAACATGATAATTATGTGCCCCATTCAAAATTAAATTATTTAAAAAATAGATAATTTGGTTTATAACATTAAGAAGCACAATAAAAGTGCTTCTTTTTTTTATCGCTTAAAGGAACGTTTGTTCGTATAATATCACATGAGGTGATAATTTATGACAAAGTTAACGTACAAACCTACCATTCTGGAAAACTGGGTAAGCCGTTTTTATAGGAATAACGGATTATTAAATCCTGATGACCTTTACATAAGCGATATCAGTCATAAGTTAGATATTTGTGTAACTTATGACCGCCCATTAACTTATTCATTTGAACAAGATAATCTTAAATTGATCAATATCAATTATGAATTACCAACATATAAGCAGCGTGAAGCTTTCTTCCATGAGCTATGCCATATCATTAGACATACTGGAAACCAAATGATGATGCCTGAAGCATTTAGGGAATTACAAGAACGTGATGCCCAACACTTCACGATCTATGCTTCTATCCCATTTCACATGCTAACTCAATACAAATTAAAAGATGATCATGTTCATTGGACATTAGCAGATGATTTTAATGTACCAGTAGAAATTGCAAGAGAACGTGTTGAAAGGATCTATAGAAATGCTACCAAAAAACAAAAAATGTATGCTTAAATAAGGTTAAGGAAGGAGGTGTAAACATGGCGAGTTTTCAAAAACGAGGTAAAACGTGGCAGTATCAAGTTAGCAGAATGGTAAATGGTCAATTCAAACCTATAAGAAAAAGTGGATTTAGGACTAAAAAAGAAGCACAAGTTGCAGCTGCAGAAGTTGAAGCTAATATGAGAAAAGGAGTTATTCCTAATTTAAAACCTATTAGCTTCATAGAATACTTTGAAAGCTTTATCACTATTTACAAAACTGATGTTGATCAAAGTACTCTTCAACGATACGAGAATACTTTAAAAACCATTAACGATTATTTTGGACACATTCCAATTCAAGAGATCACTAAAGGTGAATACCAAAAGTTTTTAAATGAGTATGGAGAAACTCATGCTAAAGAATCCACTAGAAAGTTAAATACACATATTAGGGCTTGTGTAAGAGAAGCAATTGATGAAGGCGTTATATTCAAGGATTTTACACGTGGTGCAAAACTTAAAGGTAAAGAATCTAAAAAAGCTGATGAGAAACACCTGAACTATTTTGAGTTCAAGCTGCTGTTAAGAGAGGTTTCTAACCGACTTGATCATGGTCTTACCTATTACGCAATTCTATTAGCTTTAACTACTGGAATGAGATACAGTGAATTGGTTGGTCTTACAAGGAAGGATTTTGACTTTAATAATAACACTATACAGATTAATAAGACTTGGGATTATAAGAGAGGGTTATCTTTCAAAGATACTAAAAACCACGAAACACGTACTATTAAAGTAAATGATAAAACTATGAGTAAGTTTAAAGAGCTATTTGAGAATACACCTGATAATATTCATGGCCTTGTATTTTATAGCCCACAATCAAAGCATAAAGTTTTAACAAATAATACACTTAACAAAGCACTGAAACACCTACTAAACAAGCTTAATTTTGATCAGATTATTACAATGCATGGATTAAGACATACACATGCAAGTGTACTACTATATTTAAGGTGTTCCATTTATTATGTTTCTGAAAGACTTGGACATAAAGACATACAAACCACCCATAACTATTACGCACATGTTATAAAAGAATTAAGGGCAGAGGATGAACAAAAAGCAACAAAAGAGTTAGACAGAATGGCACTATAATGTGTTGAATATGTGTTTAAAAATTTGATTTTTTATCTCATTCTAATGAATTCTTTGTTGTGCTTTACGATTACAGAAAACAACTCAAACGCTGATATATCAACGTTATTGAGCTTTATATAAATTTCCTATCGTACTCTAAATTGATTTAGAAACGCCCTCGAAGGGAATCGAACCCCTATCGCAAGAACCGGAATCTTGTGTGTTATCCGTTACACCACGAGGGCATATTGTTAATTTGGAATGCATAAGTCATTATACTTCGTCACCATTTAAATTTCAAGATAACATCCTTTATACTAGAGGGGCCTATGTTTAAACCTTTCTTTCAATGGGAAGAGTGGAAATGGTAAAAGGATTATGTTTTTCGTTTGACCTTTCTTGACCAAAGATGTATCATTAAATTAGAAAAAATATTACAAGTAATAAGGAGTGACGTGAAATGAACTTAATTCCTACAGTTATTGAACAAACTAATCGCGGTGAACGTGCTTATGATATTTACTCTCGTCTATTAAAAGACCGTATTATCATGCTAGGTGGTCCAGTTGATGATAACATCGCAAACTCAATCGTTGCGCAAATGTTATTCTTAGCCGCTGAAGACCCAGATAAGGATATTTCATTATACATTAACTCACCAGGTGGTTCAATTACAGCTGGTATGGCAATCTATGATACGATGCAATTCATTAAGCCAAACGTTTCAACAATTTGTGTTGGTATGGCTGCTTCAATGGGAGCATTCCTACTTGCAGCTGGTGAGCCTGGTAAGCGTTACGCATTACCAAACAGTGAAGTGATGATCCACCAACCATTAGGCGGTACTCAAGGTCAAGCTTCTGACATTCAAATTCACGCTAAGCGTATCGTTGAAATGCGTGAGAAGCTAAACAAAGTATTATCAGAGCGTACTGGTCAGCCTTACGAAGTCGTTGAGCGCGACACAGACCGTGACAACTTCATGTCTGCTGAAGAAGCGAAAAAATACGGCTTAGTCGATGGCATTATGCAAAAATAAATATTAACGATCCGACTCCCTCATGTTCATGCATGGGGGAGTTTTTATGTGAGTTTAATCTTTCAATATTACATGATACTATGGGTAGATGAACTAAAGGAGTGAACGACATTGAACAACATCGAAACAAACCTACCTAGCGAAATACAAAAGATGATCACACAATATCAACATAAGGGTGAAACATCATTTGAGCATTTAAAACCAGATGGCGGTTATATTCCATATGACAGGGACCTTTTAACAGATGCGGTTGTCGCTTTAGCACAAGGTAAAAACATTTTACTAAAAGGTCCAACAGGTTCGGGTAAAACGAAGCTTGCTGAAACGTTAGCTAATTTATTTAACCAGCCGATGTTCAGCGTCAACTGTTCAGTCGATCTAGATGCTGAAAGTTTTCTCGGGTTTAAAACGTTAGATTATGATGAAAACGGGAAACAACAGATCGACTTTGTCCCAGGTCCTCTCGTTCAGTCGATGGAACATGGCCATTTTCTTTATATTGATGAAGTCAATATGGCAAAACCCGAAACACTACCTTTAATTAACGGCGCGTTAGACTATCGTCGAACGGTTACGAATCCACTTACCAACGCGTTGATCCAAGCAAAAGAAGGGTTCACTGTCATTGCCGCAATCAACGAAGGTTATATCGGCACGACACGTCTGAACGAAGCGTTGAAAAATCGCTTCATCGTCTTTGATGTTTCTTACATTGAAGGTCAACAACTTCGATACTTAATTGAAAACAATACAAATTTAGAAGACGAACAGTTGATTCAGCAGTTTATTCAACTATCAGCCGATTTAATCGAAGCGGCAGAACAAGGAAAAATCTCTGAAGACGCTGCTAGTATTCGTGCTTTGCTTGACGCTTGTGACTTAGCTTCATTTATTCCAGCTAAAAGAGCGATCACCCGATCTATTGCTGATAAATTAGAAGATGAGCGTGAAAAAGAAGTCGTCCATAATTTAGCTAACACGTTGTTTGAATGAGGTGTCTTACGTGAAATTTAACGACAAAGTCATAGATACGCAACTTTTAGCTGAGCTAAGAGATTTCGTGACGGTACTATCCAAACAGGAAGATTTAGAGTTCGATTATCATTTTGGCGCAACTATTCATATTGATGACCGTCAGATTACCGCTAGTCACTTTTGGGACCATCGTGATGAACAAGTGCGATCGATTGGTTATAAGACGGATATTTTATTAAGGTCAATTGGCACGATGCACTACACCTCTGTTTCAGAGTGGCAAAAGTTGAAACGTGAAGTTAGGCAAAGTTCTCTTCCCTATTTTTGCGAGCAGTTGTTTACGGTTTTAGAAGATGTTCGATTAGAAGAAATCATTCGCAACGAACGTCGTGGCACGATTAACTGGTTTAGACAAAGGTTAAACACTTACCGTCATTATTTCGAAACACAGCTTAATACGAATATTACCCGTAGTTATACGCTTGATGAGTTATTTTGTATGATTTTTCTTACAGTGACGTCTGAATCGCCTTTTATAACATTTGAACAGGCAAATGTTCAGCAACGTGAAACGTTAAAGCGACTACAACCTTTACTTGAGTCGGTTTATGAAGCGCGATCGACTAAAGATGTTGTGAATTTGACGCTTGATGTAAAAGAAGCTTTAGAAGAAGACTACTCTGATATGATCAACCGTTATTTCGTTTATCCGATACAACATCAAGCAGCGATGACGGAAGAAAAAGTTGTCGATGAGCTGAAGCGTGTTGATCCATTAAATAATGATGATGAAGAAGATATTAGTGATGACGATGAAGTCATTAGCGAGACGTTTTCGACGTGGCACCGTGAAAATGAAAATAGTGATCGGAATCAAAGTTTTATGCAATTTGAACTGGAGCAAGGAACGAAAACGAATTTAATCGGTGATGGCGTGCGTCAAACTGAAGAAGGCGATCAAGCAATGGCGAGTGTTCAAGGCATGTCAGCTCAAACGGACCAAAGTGAATACGAGCATTTAGAAAGCTTGATGAAGAGAAAAATAAAGAAGCGAATGAAAGCGAGCAATACGGTAAAGAAAATCGAAATACAATCAAGCTGAATCGCTATCCTTCAAAACCGAGTCAAGAGGATCAAGCTCACTATAATGAACTGACGAAGATGATTGATCCTATTAGAAGAAAACTTTCGCAAACCATTGACCGTGCTTTAGAGCATAAACAAAATGCAACACGGCAAAACTTAATTACAGGCAGGCTATCTAAAAAGCAGTTGCTTCCCCTTGTGATCGATAATGAACCGAGAGTTTTTTATAAAAATGACTTAGAGAGTCACGAGTTTGATGCGGTCTTCACGTTATTAATTGACTGCTCAGCGTCCATGTTTAACAAAATGGATGAAACGAAAAAAGCGGCCATCCTCTTTCATGAAGTATTAAAGGAGCTCAAGATCAAACATAATGTGATTGGTTTTTGGGAAGATGGGTTCGATGCAAAAGACGATGAACAACCTAACTACTTTCATCGCGTCATAACTTATGACGAATCACTCCAAGCCCATGCAGGCGCGGAAATATTACAATTAGAGCCTGAAGAAGATAACCGAGATGGTTATACGATTCGTGTGGCGACAGAAGAACTTCTTGCTAGACAAGAAAAAGACCGATTTTTACTCGTCTTTTCGGATGGGGAACCTTCTGCCTTTAACTATAGCGAAAACGGGATTATTGATACTCACGAGGCTGTGTTAGAAGCTCGAAAGCAAGCTGTCGATGTCGTTGGGATCTTCTTAGGTGAAGGCGAAGTTAAAGAACACGAAGCGATGCTAATGCGTAACATTTATGGTCGCGAGCATATGCTTATACCAGATCTGGAAGAACTGCCTGATTCCTTTTCTTATATTTTAAAGCGATTGTTATTAACGACGATTTGAATTGATTTGTTTTTGGCGGTCGCAAATTTTATTTGGCGTTCGCGGATAATTTTTTGGCACTCGGAAATTTTTATCAGCGTTCAGATTATTTTATCGGCGCTCACGAATATTTATCAGCGTTCGGGATTATTTTATCGGCGTTCACGACAATTTATAAGCGTTCGCAAATTTTTATCAGCGCTCAAACTATTTTTATCAGCGTTCAGAATAATTTATCAGCGTTCAGAATAATTTATCAGCGCTCAGCCTAAATCACATCATAAAAACAAAAACGAGCGT
>NZ_AKIF01000118.1 GCF_000269905.1 Alkalibacillus haloalkaliphilus C5 | reverse complement strand
CAATCGACCCAGTACATTATATAGAAACTTTTGATACAATTTTCGAAGATTTAGCAGGATTTTTGAAAGAGTTAGAAGAATAAATACATTATTAGATAGATAGAGGAGGATTTGTATGGCAAATTCAACAAATGTACAAGATGCTTATTTAAACAAATTGCGAAAAGAGAAGGTTCAACTAACGGTATTTCTGACGAACGGGTTCCAATTAAGGGGGATTATTAAATCATTTGATAATTTCACGATCTTAATTGAAACAGAAGGGCGCCAGCAATTGATCTTTAAGCATGCAATTTCCACATTTGCACCGGTTAAAAATATCGATTTGGATTAATATTAATCTTAAATACCTAAAGAAAAGCCTGTCACCTAAACAAGGTGATAGGCTTATTTACGTGAGTATCGAAGTTGACTTACACCCAATTTTAGTCAACAATAACACTAACTATAGGTTATAAAATATAAAGGAGCCCTTTCATGAAAGAAGAAACAACCGAAAACGCTATATTAATTGGATGCCATACTGCAGATCAAGATGAACAAACGTTTGAATCATCAATTGAAGAACTTGAGTCACTCGCGTTTACAGTTGACGCTAATGTATTAGAGATTTTTGTTCAAAACCGTGACAAAGTCCATTCATCTTTATATATCGGAACAGGTAAAGTTGAAGAGATTAAAGCATATATTGATGAGAATGATGTAGATGTTGCGATTATTAATAATGAGCTATCACCATCACAATCACGAAACTTAGAAGAGAAATTAGAAATTAAAATTTTAGACCGCACCCAACTGATTCTTGATATTTTTGCTATGCGAGCGAGAACGAAAGAAGGTAAGCTTCAAGTTGAACTTGCGCAATTGCAATACTTATTACCAAGACTACACGGGCAAGGTACGGCTTTATCTCGACTAGGTGGCGGAATTGGTACGCGTGGTCCGGGTGAAACGAAGTTAGAAACAGACCAACGTCACATAAGAAGACGTATTACTGAAATTAAACGTTCACTTGACCAAGTTGCTAAACAGCGAAATCAGTATCGTGAAAGACGTAAGAAAAACGCTGCGTTTCAAATTTCAATCGTCGGTTATACGAACGCGGGTAAGTCTACAATCTTTAATCATTTAAGTCATACACAATCGTTAGCTGAAGATAAGTTATTTGCAACATTAGATCCAATGACTCGGAAGATCACACTACCTAGTGGTTTTCAGCCGTTAATTTCCGATACTGTTGGTTTTATTCAAGAATTGCCGACAACATTAATTGCAGCCTTTCGCTCGACATTAGAAGAGGTGGTTGAAGCGGATTTCATTTTGCACGTCGTTGATGCTTCAAATGAACAATCAGTAGAACAAGAGAAGACGGTTTATAAAATATTAGACGAATTAGGTGCTGGCGATATCCCGATGCTAACCGTTTATAATAAATCTGATCTACTTGCAGATGATTTTATTCCTTACTCTACACCACACACTTTAATGAGCGCGATCAGAAATGAAGACTACACTAAATTACAATTAGCAATTGAAAAAGCATTAAAGTCAGAGTGGGAGCCTTATGACATTCAGCTTGAAAGTAGTGAAGGGAAATTAATTAATAAACTTAAGCGAGAGACGATTTTAGAAGAAGAAGAATTTACCGAGGAGGATGAGACTTATTTAGTTAAAGGGTTTGTCTCACAACATTCTCCTTTATATTTAAGCATTACAAAAAGGTGAGGGGTCAACATGCAGCAACAGCAATGGAATATGATACATGAAACAGAAGAACAACTCGATGAACGATTTAAACAAATTAGAGATCTCGTTACAACTAATCAATATAAAGTACTTAAAGCTTTCCAAAGCCAAAATATTAGTGATGTCCATTTTAGCCCAACGACAGGTTATGGGTATGACGATTTAGGAAGAGAAAAGCTCGAAGCATTGTATGCAGATGTTTTTAATGCTGAAGATGCGTTAGTTCGCCCACAAATTGTATCAGGTACTCACGCGATTTCAACAGCATTATTTGGTTTACTTAGACCTAATGATCAACTGTTAAGTATTACAGGATCTCCATACGACACGTTAGAAAGTGTGATTGGCTTTAAACAGCCCGTTGACGGATCTTTGATTGACTTTGGTATTCAATATGATGAAGCGCCTTTAAATTCTGAAGGTGCTATTCAGTATGACGAAATCAAGAATAGAATTAACGAGCAAACGAAAGTCGTTGCGATTCAACGCTCAAAGGGATATGCCGACCGCCCGTCTTTTACTGTTAGCGAAATTAAAGAAATGATTCAGTTTGTTAGATCGATTAAAGACGACGTTATTGTTTTTGTTGATAATTGTTATGGTGAATTTGTAGAAACAATTGAACCCACTGATGTAGGAGCTGACATTATAGCAGGGTCTTTAATAAAAAACCCAGGAGCTGGGATCGTTAGAACAGGCGGCTATATTGTTGGAAAAGAGCGTTTAATCGAACAATGCGCTAACCGTCTAACAGCGCCAGGATTAGGTAAAGAAACCGGAGCCACATTGAACAGCTTACAAGAAATGTTTCAAGGCTTATTTTTAGCACCTCATACAGTTGGAGAAGCTTTAAAAGGCTCTTACTTTACTGCAACATTATTATGTAAACTAGGATTTGTTACGACACCTAGCCCAGAACAAGATCGAACGGACTTAATTCAATCGATCACATTTTCTACAAAAGAAGAAATGATTCAATTTGCACAAGTCATTCAACAACAATCGCCGATCAATGCCTATGTAACACCACAACCGAGTTATATGCCTGGTTACGATCACGATGTTATTATGGCTGCAGGAACGTTTGTCCAAGGAGCAAGTTTAGAACTAACAGCTGACGGTCCAATCCGTGAACCTTACACGTTATATGTACAAGGTGGTTTAACATACGAACATGTTAAAATTGCGATCGTTGAAGCGTTAAAAGGTTTAAATGTTAGTGTTTAAGGGGGATTATAAACTCTTTAACTGTAAATAGTTAAGGAGTTTATTTTTTGTGTTAACTTTCCTAACATCTCTTGACACATACAGTTACATAGAATAAAATGTTTAACATATTGGAGGTGTTGGTTATGGTTAATCCAGATCGAAAAGCTTTACCTTTATTTCCGATGAGCGTTGTTTCAGAGCTTACTGAATTATCCGCTCGTCAAGTTCGTTATTACGAGGAAAAAGGTTTAGTACTCCCCGTTCGATCAAAAGGGAATAGACGTTTATTTTCCTTTTATGATGTCGACCGGTTATTAGAAATTAAAGAATTAATTGACCAAGGTGTTAATTTAGCCGGCATCAAACAAGTCTTAAAAGTTAAAACTGAACAGCAAGAGCAAATCCCACATAAAGAAGAAGTGCCTGTAGCAAAAGAAGAGCTATCTGAAAAAGAACTTCACAAAATGCTTCGTCGTGAAATTATGGAATCAGGGTACTTAAACAAATCGTCTATCGTTAAAGGGGAACTCTCAAGGTTCTACCATTAATGATAAAAAAACTTTAGGAGGAATTTATTGTGGCAAAGTTTACGAAGGAAGAAATCTACAAACGTATTGAAGAGGAGAATGTTAAGTTCATCCGATTACAGTTTACTGATCTATTAGGAACAATCAAGAACGTAGAAATTCCGTACAGTCAGTTAGACAAAGCATTAGACAATCAAATGATGTTCGATGGATCTTCTATCGAAGGTTTCGTACGTATTGAAGAATCTGACATGTATTTATACCCAGACTTAGATTCATTTGTTGTTTTCCCATGGACTTCAGAAAAAGGTAAAGTGGCACGCTTCATTTGTGACATTTACAATCCGGATGGAACACCATTTGAAGGTTGCCCACGTTACAACTTAAAGCGCAACTTAGAGCGCATGGAGAAGTTAGGCTTCACTGACTTCAATATTGGTACAGAGCCGGAGTTCTTCTTATTCAAATTAGACGAACGTGGCGAACCAACTATGGAATTAAACGATAAAGGTGGCTATTTTGACCTAGCTCCAACAGACCTAGGTGAGAATTGCCGTCGCGATATCGTCTTAGAACTAGAAGAGATGGGCTTTGAAATTGAAGCATCTCACCACGAAGTAGCACCTGGTCAGCACGAGATCGATTTTAAATATTCAGATGCTATTAAACACTGTGATGATATTCAAACGTTCAAACTCGTTGTTAAAACGATTGCTCGTAAGCACGGTTTACACGCAACATTTATGCCGAAACCATTATTCGGTGTGAACGGTTCTGGTATGCACGCGAATATGTCGTTATTCTCTAATGGTGTTAACGCGTTCTTTGACGAAAATGCTGATGAACAGTTAAGCGAAGTTGCTCACCAGTTTACAGCTGGAATTATTAAGCACGCTGTTAACTTCACAGCCGTTACGAACCCTACTGTAAACTCATATAAGCGTTTAGTACCTGGATACGAAGCACCATGTTATGTTGCATGGTCTGGTCAAAACCGTAGTCCATTAGTACGCGTTCCATCTTCAAGAGGTATGAGCACACGTATTGAAGTACGTAGTGTTGACCCAGCCGCAAACCCATACATGGCAATGTCGGTTATGCTTGCAGCTGGCTTAGACGGTGTAGAAAACCAACTAACAGCACCAGAACCAGTTGATCGTAACATCTATGTGATGGATAAAGAAGAACGCGAAGCAAACGGTGTTCAAGACTTACCAGCAACACTATTCGATGCATTACAACACTTAAAAGAAGATGAAGTCATTAAAGGCGCTTTAGGTGAACACCTGCTAGAACATTTCTTAGAAGCAAAAGAAATTGAGTGGGATATGTTTAGAACGCAAGTACACCCGTGGGAGCGCGAGCAGTATTTAAGCAGTTACTAAACCCTCTAAACCTCTCGACATTAATAATGTTGAGAGGTTTTTTATACATTTTACAACTGTTAAGATCAATTAAATAGGCGCTTACCTTTTAACAGTCTCGCTAGTACACATGTAAAACAAATTTCTATTTTTTTCATTATATTATTATGTAGAAAAATAATAGAAATGGAGCTGTTTTCATGACAAAAATTTATATTGATGCTGGCCACGGGGGAAACGATCCTGGAGCAGTAGGTAATGGGTTAAGAGAAAAGGACCTTACGTTAGAAATCGCCTTAAAAACTAGAGATATTTTAAATAATGAGTATGAAGGTCATCAAATTATGATGTCACGAACTACAGATGTTACGAAGTCGTTATCTGCGAGAACAAGCGAAGCAAACAACTGGGCAGCTGATTATTTCTTGTCCATTCATATTAATGCAGGTGGAGGTACAGGGTTTGAGTCATTCATTTATAATGGTCCAACCTCACCTAATACTCCAGCTTTACGTGTTCTTTTACATGATGACATTATGAGTCATGTAGATTGGATTGACCGAGGAAAAAAATCGGCAAACTTCCATGTTTTAAGGGAGTCAAATATGCCAGCAGCTTTAACTGAAAATGGTTTTATCGACAATGTAAGTGATGCTCAAAATTTAAGCTCAGATGATTATTTGAACCGTATCGCAAGAGGACACGCTGAAGGGTTAGCAGAAGCTTTCAATTTAAGTGATAGACAAAATGGTGATAGAGTATATTACCGTGTTGTTGCAGGTTCATTTACTTCAAGAAGCAATGCTGAAAACCTTCAAAACCATTTAGAAGAGAGTGGATACGAGACTTTTCTCGACATCTTTACTCAAGAAGACCAAACGTATTACCGTGTAATTGCAGGTTCATTTCATGTCAGAGAAAGTGCACAGATTCGTGTAGACGAACTAATAGCTGATGGGTTCGATGCTTTCATTGCAATTTATGAATATTAAGGTATTTTTACTTTACCCAATCTCTCGAGGTTGGGCTTTTTTATACTATTGATTGTGTTGATTTGTAACAATGAAGATAATTTCCGATCAACCTTTTTAAATGTTGTTGTAATGTTTCTATCATTAACTATGAATGTTAATGGTATTCAGGAAGCAGTGGTGATAAGAGCACTTCATTTTAAGCCTTGTTTATTTATCTTCTTTCGTGGTATAATACGAACAAATGTTCTTGTTAGGTGAAAGGACTGATCTCATATGAACCAAATGTTTCAAAAATCGTTGAATGACAGACATAAACTTGAGGTAGTTTATGTAGATTCGCGAAACATTATGACACAACGCATTGTACGTATTGTAAAAATTTATGATAATCGAATCCTTGTTTTTTGTTACAAGAAGAAAAAAGTAAGATCATTAAAAAAAGAAAACATTTTAGCTATTCATCCCGTTCAACTAAACAACTTTGAAATGGAGGCTTAATGAAAATGCATCATGACCGTGGAAGTATTAAGTGGGCATCGCTTATGCTCCCCGAACACGTCGAGGCTTTACAACATATATGGAAAGAAAATGAACATGAACAACCGCCGATGATCGACGAACAGCAATTAGAAGAACACCTTTTTTATATAGCTCAAGCCTACCAAGAGCAATTAATAGTTAAAATTAGTTATTTTAAAAATGGACAGTTTAAAGAATTGACAGGAAAAGTGATGTACTGGAACCGTGAACTACAAACAATTCGTCTTCAAACCGAGCAAGACGACCGTGAATCGATTAAGTTAAAACATATTAAACAAATAACGTTATAAAAGGAGTGATTAAATGGACTACACTCCTTACCCAAAGCACGATGTTCTCTGCATTGACATGCGTTCGTTTTATGCGAGTGTCGAATGTATGAGAAGGGGATTAGACCCACAAACTGCACTACTCGCCGTCGTCGGCGACCCAAATCGTAGTGGAAGTATTGTACTAGCTGCTTCCCCCGCTTTAAAAAAGAAACATGGTATTAGTAATGTCAGTCGTTACTTTGAATTGCCGAATGATTCTAATTTAATCATTGCAAATGCGCATATGGGAGATTATTTATCTATTTCACTCGAAATTACAAAGCTCATGATGCGCTTCGTACCAAAGGAAGCGATCCATATTTATTCGGTTGATGAACTATGGTTAACCGTTGATGGTTTAGAGCGTTTATACGGCTCTGTTAAACAAACTGCCAAGAAAGTCCAAGCAAGCATTCGCGAACAGTTTGGAATCGAGTCAGTAGTTGGAATTGGTGACAATAAATTTTTAGCTAAAGTTGTAATGGACATCCATGCTAAAAAAGCTTCTGGTGGAATTAGTGAATGTCGTTATGAAGACGTGAAGGATTTATTATGGCCTGTTCCAGTTGAAAAAATTTGGGGGATCGGCTCACGTATGAAACATCACTTAAACCGAATGGGAATCGTCACTTTAGGAGATTTAGCTCAATGTTCAAAAGCCCATTTAAAAAAGCGGTTTGGTGTGATCGGTGAACAGCTATATTGGCATGCGTGGGGAATCGACTTAAGTCCAGTGACCGGTAATTTTACCAAAACAGAACAGAAAGGTTATGGGCATGGTGTTACACTATTGCGTGATTATACGAAAGATGAAATTAATGCTTGTTTGTTGGATTTGTGTGAAGAGGCTTGTCGAAGAGCGAGAAGAGATGAAAAGGAAGGTAGGACGATTCATCTTGCAATTGGCTATTCGAGTGAACACGGCAAAGGGTTTAGACGCTCAACTTCAATTGACACCCCAACAAATGACACGTGGGAAATGTACCAAGTGTGCTTACAGTTGTTCGAGCAATTTTATAAAGAAGGAAGCCACATACGTAAAGCATCCGTTACATTAACGAATTTAACTGATGAAGTCGGCACTCAACTTAGCTTATTTGAGCAACGCGATCAACAAAAACAGCTCGAGCGCGCTGTTGATCAAGTGAGAGAACGATTTGGTTCTACTGCCATTTTAAGAGCTAGTAGCTACACATCAGGTGGTATTGCAATTGATCGTGGTAAGAAAATAGGTGGACACTATGAATAAAAAAGAGTTGCTCCTTCCAGATTAGGAAGAAAGCAACTCTTTTTAATGGATATCGCGATATAGGCCAATCACTTTACCTAAAATTGTAACGTGATTTAACACAATAGGTTCCATTGACGAATTCTCTGGCACAAGACGGTATTGATTGGAATCTTTAAAGAAGCGTTTAACAGTTGCTTCGTCTTCTTCAGTCATAGCAACGACAATATCCCCATTAGAAGCAGATGCTTGCTTTCTGACAATGACTAAGTCCCCATCCAAAATACCAGCTTCAATCATACTATCACCTTGAATAGATAAGACGAACACATCTTCTTCAACTGCTGAATAAGTGTTAGGGATCGGAATGTATTCCTCAACATTTTCAATAGCAGTAATCGGCTCACCAGCAGTAACTTTACCGACTAAAGGTGCATACATGGCGCTACGTTCATGAACCGTTTGTTGGTCCTCGTGCGTAATTTCAATTGCACGTGGTTTAGTTGGGTCACGACGAATGTAACCTTTTTCTTCCAAACGAGATAAATGACCATGCACAGTTGAGCTTGAAGCTAGTCCAACTGCTTCGGCTATTTCTCGAACGGACGGTGGATACCCTTTTGCTTTTACTTCATCTGCAATAAACTCATAAATTTCTTTCTGTCTCTTTGATAACTTTGTCACTCTTCTCACCCCATGGAATTATTACAACTAACGAACTACTTTTAAAGTCATTATAGCAAGAAATGGCACAAAAGACAAACGTTCGTTCGCATTTGAAACATCGTCCTTGTGTTTAGCGTACATAGATTATAGAATATAGTTTGGACTTTGAGTATAAGGGTATTTTAATAGTAAAGAATTAAAAGGAGCTTGGTTTATGTTATCGCAAGAAAAAATTGATCGAATAAATGAACTAGCAAACAAAAAGAAAACAAAAGGGTTAACAAAGAAAGAAGAGCAAGAACAAAAGAAGTTAAGAGAAGAATATTTATCTTCATTCCGCAATTCTTTCAAAAATCAACTACAATCAATGAAAGTAGTAGACCCAGAAGGACAAGATGTAACACCAGAAAAATTAAAAGACGAACAAGAAAAAAATAAAAAACATTAAAAATATCAATATTAATTGTCGGTTTTTGTTAAAATAGAAACGAGATAACAAAATCTTTACAATATAAATAAGCAAGTTGAAGGGAGAATTCAAATGAGTAGAACAACAGAAGAACTATCTATTAACACAATTAGAACACTAACAATCGATGCAGTAGAAAAAGCAAACTCAGGTCACCCTGGAATGCCAATGGGTGCTGCACCTATGGCCTATACACTATGGACGAAAGTTATGAACCATAACCCTAGCCATTCTTCATGGTTCAATAGAGACCGTTTCGTTTTATCAGCTGGTCACGGCTCAATGCTACTGTATTCTTTATTGCATTTGTCAGGATACAACGTAAGCCTTGATGACATTAAAAATTTCCGTCAGTGGGGTTCTAACACACCGG
>NZ_AKIF01000117.1 GCF_000269905.1 Alkalibacillus haloalkaliphilus C5 | reverse complement strand
CTTTTAATATATCAAATATTGATAGGTGAGTCAACAACTTTTAAAAGGTTTTTTCGTTAACTGTTTTAGCTAACTTGTCGTCATGAAGTGTCTCTCAATGCGACATTTAATAATTTATCATGCATGAAAGAGAAAGGCAATAGTTTTAATGAAGTTAATTTATTCTGAAAAATACCTTCTATTACTCTTCGATTTCTAACACAACAATACAAAAGAAAAAGGCTACCTGCTAACACCGCTCATAGTGTTAACAAGTAGCCTATTACTCTATACATATTTTATGAACGATTTCTCATCTGCGGGAACAGTAAGACATCGCGAATCGATGGTGAATTTGTTAATAACATAACTAAGCGATCAATTCCGATTCCTAAACCACCTGTTGGCGGCATTCCATATTCTAATGACTCTAAGAAATCTTCATCCATTAAATGCGCTTCATCATTTCCTGCATCACGTTCTTTAACTTGTGCTTCAAAGCGCTGGCGTTGATCAATAGGATCATTCAACTCTGAGAATGCATTAGCATGTTCTCTTCCAACAATGAACAGTTCAAAACGATCTGTAAAACGTCCGTCTCCCTCATTCTTCTTAGCTAAAGGTGAAATCTCAACTGGATGACCATATATGAATGTAGGTTGTACTAAATATTCTTCTACTTTTTGTTCAAAGAACTCATTTAAAACATGACCAAAAGTCAAATTTGAATCTACTTCAACACCGTGATCTTTAGCTAACTGGTGCGCTTGTTCATCAGACATCTCTTGCCAGAAGTCTACACCTGTGTATTCTTTTACGGCGTCAGCCATGTGCCATCTCTTCCAATTAGGTGCTAGATTAACAGTCTCTTCTCCATACTCAACAGATGTTGTTCCTAACACTTCTTTTGCAATGTGAGCAATTAAGTTCTCTGTTAGGTCCATAATGTCATGATAATCTGCGTAAGCTTCGTACAACTCAATCATCGTGAACTCTGGGTTGTGACGAGTCGATACACCTTCGTTACGGAATACGCGTCCAATTTCATAGACTTTCTCCATACCGCCGACAATTAAACGCTTTAAGTGTAGCTCAATTGCAATTCGCATATATAATTGAATGTCTAAGGCATTATGATGCGTTTCAAATGGACGTGCTGATGCGCCACCTGGAATTGAATGCATCATTGGTGTTTCTACTTCTAAGAAGCCACGGTCATCTAAGTAACGACGCATCGATTGTAAGATCTTACTGCGTAAAACAAATGTATCGCGACTGTCTAAGTTCGTAATTAAGTCTAAATAACGTTGACGATAACGTTGTTCAACATCTTTTAGACCATGGAACTTCTCAGGTAAAGGTCTTAAAGATTTCGTTAAGAACTCAAATGAATCAGCTTTAACAGATAATTCACCAACGTTTGTTTTAAACATTACACCTGATATACCGACGATGTCGCCTAAGTCTGCTGATTGAAAAATTTCGTAAGCATCTTCACCTACACGGTCTTTACGAACGTAAATTTGAATTTGACCCGATAGATCTTGAATATGAGCAAAGCCAGCTTTACCTTTACCACGCTTTGTCATAATACGCCCAGCAATCGTTACAGAAGTTTCGTCTTCTTTTTCCCCTAACTCTTCTTTAGAAAACTGATCGAAGTCTTCTTTGAGCTCTTTGGCTAAGTGAGTACGTACGAATTTATCGCCGAAAGGATTAACACCTGACTCCTGCAATGCTTTTAACTTTTCTATACGTGTTTGCATTTGGTCATTTAATTCTTCTGACACAATAATCACCTCTATTTATTCAAACTGTATATTCTTCCTTAATAGTATCAGTATGAGACTACGTTGCAACCACTTCGCTTAGAAGTCACCTCTCACACGCTTAATTTATACGGTCGTAACCGCACCTACTTAATAGTTGTTCGAGGATTTTAATTTCATCCATTAACCATTAAGCGTACCTTTCACTAGAACGACTTAGAATGCCAACAACTGCTAAATCTTTTTATATAATTCCACACCTTCAATTTCAGTCTCATCTAAGCGTTCGATATATGTTTGGATCGGTGTTCCCTCAATATGCAACTGTGGGTTTAAGTCTTTTAATGGGACTAACACAAATGCACGTTCAACCATCCTTGGGTGAGGAACCGTTAAATGATCTAACTGTATAGTTTGATCACCAAACATCAATATGTCTAGGTCAATCGTTCTTGGCCCAAACCTAATGTCACGTTCTCTTCCTAACTCTTTCTCAACTGATTGAGTTTCTTTCAACAGTTGTCCCGGTGACAAATCGGTTTCAGCTAACACTACCATATTTAAAAACTGACCTTGTTTAGTATAACCAACCGGCTTCGTTTGGTAAACAGGTGATGTATCAATTATGTTTACTTCATTCAAACCATCAAGAGTTTCAATGGCTTTATTTAAATACTCTTCTCGAGGCTCAATATTTGAACCTAACGCAATATACACTTTATTTTGCATCGTGACGCTCCCGATCAATCACAACTGATGCTGATTGATAGTACCCAGGGATTGGCGGTCCAGGTTTATCAATTTTGACTGTAATAGCTTCTAATGAAGAGAAAGATTCAAACATGCGCTTAGCTAAATCTTCAGCAACTGCTTCAATTAGATTTTTTGCTTCACCTTCTACAACAGTTCTGGCTACTTCATAAACTTGTCCATAATCAATACTATCGTTCATTTGATCCGAATGACCAGCTTTACTTAAGTCGCTCTTTAATTCTAAGTCGACAGTAAACCGTTGACCTAATTTATTTTCTTCTGGAAATAAACCGTGGTAACCGTAAAACATAAGTCCATTAAGCAAAATTTTATCCAACGTTAAACCCACCTTTGCCAACCATCGCATCCATCATTTTCGTTGCTCTTGCTACTTCTTTAACATCATGAACTCGAACGACATCTACCCCTTGAGCTATACCTTGGCAAATTGTTGCAATTGTTCCTTCTAGTCTTTCTTCAACTGGTAAGTCGAGCTCTTTTCCTACAATCGATTTCCTTGATGTACCTAGTAAGATTGGGAAGCCTAATGATTTTAGTTCATTTAAACGACGCATCACAAGCAAGTTTTGTTCATGGGTTTTACCAAAGCCAACACCAGGGTCTAAAATAATTTGCTCATCTCGTACCCCGTATGTCTTTACTAAATTAACCGATTCATACAATGAAGATTTCATATCTTCAATTAGGTCATCGTATGTCGGCTCTTCTTGGTTGTGCATTAATATAATTGGAGCACCTGTCTCTTTTGCAACTGCCCCAATTTCTGGGTCGTGTTTGGCTCCCCATACGTCATTAATAATGGAAGCCCCTGCTTTAAGCGCTGCATCAGCTGTCTTCGCTTTGTAAGTATCAATGGAAATCGGTTTGTCAATTTGACTTTGTATAACACTGATCGTTGGAACGACTCGATCAATTTCCTCACTCACACTTATAGGTGTGTGGCCCGGACGAGTTGACTCACCACCTATATCAATGATGTCTGCTCCATTTTCGACCATCATTTGAGCTTGTTTTACAGCAGCACTTTCTTCATTAACTGACCACCATCCGAAAATGAATCAGGTGTTACGTTCAAGATTCCCATTACTGCTGTTTTTTGAAGCGTATTGAGTTTAGTCTTCGTTTGCATTAGGATGCCTCCTTCATTAGGTCGGACTAACTTTTTAAACGTTCTAACTCTTCTACTGTTAGTGTATACACTTGGTTACAAAAATGGCAAGTTGCTTCAGCGCCACCATCTTCATTAATCATTTCATCGATTTCTTCGTTACCAAGTGAAGCAATCGCGTCTTCAGTGCGTTCTTTTGAACAGAAACATTTAAACTTAGTTTCTTGACGGTCAATAATATGCCATTTTTGCCCTTCAAAGAAAACCTCTAATATATCTTCTGGTGATTTACCTTCTTGAATTAATGTGGAGATTGCTGGCACTTGTCCGATTCGTTCTTCTATTAATGAAATCGTTTCGTCAGTTGCTCCAGGCATCATCTGAATAATAAAGCCGCCTGCAGCTAATATTGAGTAATCCGTATCAACTAATACTCCTGCTCCAACAGCAGATGGTATTTGTTCTGATGTTACAAAGTAATAAGTAAAATCTTCACTAATTTCTCCAGACACAATCGGAACTTGACCTGTAAAATTGTTTTTTAGCCCTAAATCTTTTACAACACTAACTGAACCATTTGTACCGACAGCACGACGAACGTCTAATTTACCATGAGTGTTAGAATCAAAATCGACATGTGGATTTTTAATATACCCTCTCACTTCACCTTTAGAATTTCCATCTGCAACAATGGCACCAATAGGACCATCACCTTCAACTTTAACTGTTAACTTATCTTCTCCTTTTAACATCGCACCCATCATAGCTGTGATTGTGATCGTACGACCTAATGCAGCTGATGCAGTTGGCCAAGTATCATGCCTTTCACACGCCTCATTCACAAGATTAGTCGATTCAATCGCGTATGCGCGTACTTGCCCATCAAATGCCGTTGCTTTAATTAAGTAATCACTCATTGTTGTCACCTTCCTTATTTGCACGATAAATTTCATATAAACCTTTTAAAGTTAACTCAGTATCAACGTAATCAATCGTTTGAGACCCTTTGCCGATTAATTTTGATAAACCACCCGTTGCTACTACAGTTGGGGGTTCATTGGCTTGTCCTTTAAAACGTTTAACTACTTCATCGACTTGACCAACATAGCCAAAGAAGATCCCTGACTGCATCGCTTCAACAGTCGAAGTCCCTACAACTTGTTCTGGTCTTGTTATTTCAATTCGCGGTAGCTTAGCTGCCTTTGAATACAACGCCTCAGTCGAAATGTTGATCCCAGGAGCAATTGCACCTCCAACATATTCACCATGTTCATTAACGTAACAATATGTCGTCGCTGTACCAAAATCGATAATGACTAACGGAGCACCATATTCTTTGATGGCACCAACGGCGTTAACGATCCTGTCAGCCCCTATTTCTTTAGGGTTAGGGTAGACCATTTTTAAACTTGCATCCACATTCCCTGCACCTACAACCATTGGCTTTAAATTAAAATAACGTTCACACATTTTCTCTAGCGCAAACATAATTGGCGGTACAACAGATGAAATAATGGCAGCATGAAAATCATTAAACGATAACCCGTGATGTTGTAACAATGCCTTAACTTCCATTGCATACTCATCTTCTGTTTTATATCGATCAGTTGCTACGCGCCACTGATAAGTTAATTTACCTCCATCAAAGACACCCATAACTGTATTTGTATTCCCCACATCAAGTACAAAGATCATAAGTTCACACCATTTCTTTAACCTTTATCTTATTTTAAATTTAAACGTAAAATTTACTCACCGTAAATCATATCATAAAAAATATTAAAAATGTCGCTTAACCTACTATACCTAGACATAAAAAACTACCCCCTAATGTTAGGAGGTAGTTCTTGGTGACATTAATTACTCTTTACGACGGCCTTCATCGTCTTTATTTTCTTCAGACGTTTCGTCGTTATGCGTCTCTTGCTCTTCTTGTGATTGAATATTAACTTTTACATCAGAATCAGTTTTTTCTTGGTCTGATTCTGTTGCGTCTTCCGTTTCCTTTTCTGAAGCAGACTGACTTGGACTTTCATCTACATCATCATCTTCTTCAGGCTCAGGAAGCACACCATCTTCAAATAGACCTTTAATTTGACGCGCGTCTAACGTTTCTACTTCTAGCAACGTCTTCGCGATCAACTCTAACTGTTCCTGATTTTCTGTTAAAATTTCTTTCGCACGTGCATAGCAAGATTTAATAATACTTTGAACCTCTTGGTCAATTATATAAGCAATTTGATCACTATAATTCGGTTCATTTTGGATATCCTTACCTAAGAATACTTGACCACCTGTGTTACCAAACTGTAACGGTCCAAGTTTATCACTCATTCCAAACTCAGTTACCATTTTACGCGCTATACCTGTTGCACGTTGGAAGTCATTATGCGCACCTGTACTAACTTCTCCGAAAATAACCTCTTCTGCAACACGTCCACCTAAGAGGCCTGTAATCTTATCAAGCAACTCTGGCTTCGTCTGGAAGTAACGATCTTCTTTAGGTAACATCACGGCATAACCACCAGCTTGACCTCTTGGTACGATGGTTACTTTATGAACCATATCAGCTTCATCTAAGACCATACCAATAACAGTGTGTCCACTCTCGTGGTAGGCAACAATGTTTTTCTCCTTCTCGGAAATAACACGACTCTTCTTAGCAGGGCCAGCAATGACACGATCAATCGCTTCATCTACGTGTTCCATTTCAATCTTTTTAGCATTCGCACGTGCAGCGACTAATGCTGCTTCGTTTAGTAAGTTTTCTAAGTCTGCACCAGAGAAACCAGGCGTTCTTAAAGCGATTGCTTTCACATCTACTGATTCACCTAGTGGCTTGTTTCTAGCGTGTACTTGTAATACTTCTTGACGACCTTTAACATCTGGTGTATTGACCGGGATTTGACGGTCAAAACGACCAGGACGTAGTAAGGCTGGGTCTAAAATGTCAGGACGGTTTGTTGCTGCCATCATAATGATTCCTTCGTTAACGCCGAAACCATCCATTTCAACTAGCAACTGGTTTAACGTTTGTTCACGCTCATCGTGACCGCCACCTACACCGGCACCACGTTGACGACCGACTGCGTCGATTTCATCAATAAATATAATACAAGGTGCGTTCTTCTTCGCATTTTCGAATAAGTCACGTACACGTGAAGCACCAACACCAACGAACATTTCTACGAAGTCAGAACCACTAATAGAGAAGAATGGTACTCCCGCTTCACCAGCTACCGCTTTAGCGAGTAATGTCTTACCAGTACCCGGAGGTCCAACTAATAATACACCTTTCGGAATGCGGGCACCTAATTCAGAGAACTTCCTAGGGTCTTTTAAGAATTCTACGACCTCAACTAACTCTTGTTTCTCTTCATCAGCACCTGCTACTTCGTTAAACTTCGTCTTCTTCTTATCTTCAGTATACATCTTCGCCTTACTCTTACCAAAGTTCATCATACGGCCACCGCCGCCTTGCATTTGGCTAAGTAAGAAGAAGAATAAGATGAAAATAATTAAAAATGGAATTAAAGTTGTGAAGAAACGAGCCCAAGCACTTGGCTCTTCCGCAGCTTCTACACTAACTAAGCCTTGCTCTGTTGCAAGATCCATCACATTATTCACTGTATCTTCAGTTGATGGAATTTCTGCTCTGAACGTTTCTAATTGATTCGTTTCAGGCGATCTATATTCCCCACGAACATCATACGCAAAATTCGTGTACTGTAATGTCATCTCTTCTATTTGACCAGTTTCTAAAGCTTCTTGAAACTCATTATAATTGAGTTCCTCTGTTTCTGGACTTGGATCGTTTAACATACCGATAATAGCGATGACAACTAGAAAAATTATTAAGTAAAATATGGTATTTCGGAAAACCCGATTCATCTCTTACCTCCTCCTAAGCGACAAAACTAAACTAATACTATCACAAATTTTTTCCACGGCTCAAACAATAGCTATGTAAATCCTACTAGCTATTTATATTAATGACTTACGAATATATTTCTTCTTTTAAAACACCAATATAAGGCAAGTTACGATACTTTTCTTCGTAGTCCAAACCATAACCGACAACAAAAGCATCTGGCACTTCAAAACCTACAATATCAGCAAAAATATCACCTTTACGACCTGAAGGCTTGTCTAAAAGCGTAACGATCGTAATGGACCTCGCTTGACGATACTTAAATAAATCAACTAAGTAACTTAACGTCAAACCGCTGTCGATAATATCTTCAATAATTAACAAGTCGCGCCCTTTAACTTGTGTATCAAGGTCTTTTACAATTCTTACTTCACCTGATGACTCCATACCGCCACCATAGCTAGAGACATCCATAAAATCAATCTCAACATGTGTTTCAACTCGCTTTAGCAAATCGTTCATAAATGGCATAGCACCTTTAAGAACACCGACAGCAAGCGGGAACTTTCCATTAAACTCTCTCGTAATCTGAGCCCCAAGTTCTTCAGCCTTTTTCTGAATTTCTTCTTCAGAAATCAGAACTTCTTTAATTTCGTTATGCACTATGAATCCCCCTAATCCTGTTCACCTTCTATGGTCAGTTTTAATTTCAAAGCGCCAGTTCGACTGACAAATTCACTCTTCACTATAAAAGGAATCCAAATGATTTCCCCTTGTTTACTTTCGACTATAGGCCAAGAATCCCTTTTCATTTTCGGGATTTTTTCATCAATAAATATATCTTTTACCTTTTTACTTCCTTTTAATCCTAAAGGTTTTACTCGATCTCCAGGCATCCTTGATCTAATCGTTAGCGGTAAGTCTGTCTCGTCTACATTAATCAAGAGTTGATGGTTTAAATCAACTTGCTGTGTATCATCGTATAATTCAACAGATAATGTCCATCCATTAGATAATGTAGCCTTTCCACCTAAATTCAGTTCAATGTTATACGGAGTTAAAGTTTCATGACTTTCTACTGTAATCGTGCATTCATCATATGACTTAATTGCACGCCACTGCTCGTTTGGAGACCATGTACTGTTTGGTTGGTTAGATGATAGCCAATCTAAAAAGGAAGGGTAAAAATCTTGATTCCTATTCGTGTTTACACTAAGATAGTTTAATATTAGATGAAAGCCTCTCCTTTGTAAAGGTTGAGGCAAGCTCACAAAAGATTTAATTGAAAAGGTCACTTTTTGTTCACAAAATTGGCTGAACAATCCCATTTCTTTTTCAGCTAAGCTAGTTAGCAACGCCTCATCCTCGCCTAACTGTTCATGTACACGCCTAACACTTTTATGTATATTATTATTTTCTTGTTTTATAAATGGTAATAAGTGATTTCTGAACCGATTACGAGTATATTGATCATCCTTATTTGTTGGATCTTCTCTATGCGGTAACCCTCGATCAGCCATATACGTTGTTAAATCGATTTTCTCAACAAATAAAAACGGTCTGATTACGTTCATCGAATACAAAGAACGTGATGCTTTCATACCAGTCGGTATTAATCCTTTAGTCAATTGCATATACATCGTTTCAACTTGGTCATCGCCATGATGAGCTAATACTAGTTTTCCTCTAGCACCCACGTATCTCTTGAAAGCATCATATCGTAACACTCTAGCTGCTTCTTGAACTCCAACTTGATACTTCTTTTGATACCCTTTTACATCAACGCAAATAACTTCACACGGTATTGCTAATGCTTCCGATTGTTCTTTCACAAACTGAGCATCTTCTTCTGAGTCGTTTTGGCGTAACTTGTGGTCGACTGTTAATGTTGTTAGCGTCAAATTCCACTGTTCCTTGATTTCAGCAAAAAAATGTAGCATCGCCATTGAGTCGATGCCACCTGAGACTGCCAAGG
>NZ_AKIF01000116.1 GCF_000269905.1 Alkalibacillus haloalkaliphilus C5 | reverse complement strand
ATTTATTCACCAAATGCTTGAACTAATCGTTTAGTTGCTTCTTTTACAGTTTCAGTTGGTGCTGCGATGTTAATGCGCATAAACTGGTTACCAACATCTTTACCAAACGTCACACCGTCATTTAAACCGACCTTAGCTTCTTCATTGAGCTTTGATTTAATCTCTTTATGAGAGTAGCCAGTTTGACTAAAATCTAGCCAAATTAAATAAGTACCTTCAGGCTTTATTGGTTTAATTTTAGTGTAATTGTATAAATCGCTTTCTAAATATTTATAGTTTTCTTCTAATAGCGGAATTAATTCCTCTAGCCATTCATCACCGTGCTGGAATGTAGCCTCCATCGCTACATAGGCAAACGTATTAAGTAAGCCAAATCCTTGCTGACTTAATTGCTTCTCTAATTGTTTTTTAAGCTCAATATTAGGGCTAATGACGAAAGAGCCTTGTAATCCTGCAACATTAAATGTTTTAGATGGTGCCATTAACGTAAACGTGATCGCTGAGATTTGTTCATTCAGTTTAGCGATCGGTGTATGCTTGTACCCATTAAAAACAATGTCAGCATGAATCTCATCTGAGAATAAATACACATTGTAATTAACACATAAATCAGCTAGTTGTTGAAGCTCTTCTTCTGTCCAAACACGGCTAACAGGGTTGTGAGGGCTACACAATATGAAAGCTTTCGCCCCATTTTTAAATTGTTGTTCAAGCTCCTCAAAGTTCATTTTATATCGTCCATCTTGTAGTTGTAGCGGATTTTCTACAAGTTCTCGGTTGTGGTTTTTAACAACTGAGAAAAATGGCGGATAAACAGGAGGCTGTATAACAATTTGGTCTCCTACCTCAGTAAATGCTTGAACTAGCGCATGTAAAGCTGGAATAACTCCTGGTGTAAAAGTGATTTGGTTTGAGTCTACCTCATAGCTATGCCTTCTTTTAAGCCATGATTGAATTGTTTCTAGTAAATGATCGTCATGAGTTGTGTACCCGTATATATTATGTTCGGCACGCTTTATAATAGCTTCTTGTAATGCTTTAGGGGCAGGTAAGTCCATGTCTGCAACCCACATTGGAAGAATGTCATCACTTCCAAACAGCTTTTCTCTAAAGTCATATTTTGCTGCACGTGTATTTTCTCGATTAATGGTTTGTTCGGATAACTTCATCTCATATCCCCTCCATAATCTAATCGTACACTTAAAAAAGGGCAAAAAAAAGGGGCAAAGTGTTCAGCACTTTGCCAAAGGGGGAATACGAGAAAGTATTACACTAATAGTAATAACCATTTTAAAAATTTATAAACATGTTTTTAAAATATTTTTTTAAATTAAGGTCAAAATGTAATTGTGTAGCGTTCAAATGCAAATTTCTAGTCTGAACTGCTTTTGAATAAAGAAAACCGGTATGTTAAAATACGTAACGGTATAACAGAATACTAGTGGGAGTTGGATAAAATGACTAACGTAATCGAACAAGGACAAGTTATTGAAGGGAAAGTAACTGGAATAAAACCTTATGGTGCTTTTGTAGAAATTGGTGAAAACCTACAAGGTTTAGTGCATATTTCTGAAATTACTCATGGATATGTTAAAGATATTAATAATCACTTAAATGTTGGTGATGAAGTTAAAGTTAAAGTTATTAACGTGGAAGAAGATCGTGGTAAGTATTCTTTATCTATTCGTGCGACAGAGAAGAAGCCTGAGGTTCAATCAAAACCTAAACAGCCACAACAACAAGCTCAACAAGATAGTGATAGCAATGGCTTTAATGTTTTAAAAGACAAGCTTGAAGAGTGGATAGAACAATCTAAAGATCGCGAAACTTATCGTAATTAATGTAAAGTGACCTCCTATATGAATGGAGGTCATTTTTTACTTAAGTATTTCTTTTGCGAATTAAAACATGTTCCGACATAATAATAGGTGAGGTAAGAAAGGAGCATTCAAATGGAGAATTTTATTTTTCATAACCCGACAAAGTTAGTGTTTGGAAGAGGACAGTTAGAACAGTTACCATCTTTAATTCCAAATGGTGTTAAGCGTGTATTAGTGACGTATGGTGGAGGTAGTATTAAACGAAATGGTATTTATACGAATATCATGAAAAAGTTAACAGACAATGGTTATGAACCGTTTGAATTAGGAGGAGTAGAGCCTAATCCACGATTATCTACAGTTAATCAAGGTGCTGACTTATGTAAAGAAAACGACATTGACTTTATATTAGCTGTTGGAGGAGGCAGTGTCATTGATGCTGCTAAAACGATCGCATCAGCAGCTAAGTATGATGGAGATGCTTGGGATTTAGTGACAAAGAAGGCACAGCCTGAAGAAGCACTTCCGTTAGGCACAGTATTGACATTAGCTGCGACAGGTTCAGAAATGAATGCAGGAGCTGTCATTACAAATTGGGAGACTAATGAGAAGTATGGTTGGGGTTCTCCGTTTTCATACCCAGTCTTTTCAATTCTAGACCCTGTGCATACTTATTCAGTGCCAGAGGATCAAACTGTTTATGGCATTGTTGATATGATGAGTCACATTTTAGAACAATATTTCCATACACCAACTAATTCACCCGTTCAAGATCGAATGGCTGAAGGTATATTGCGTTCAATCATTGAAGCGGCACCAAAGCTGTTAAATAACTTAGAGTCATACGAGCATAGAGAAACGATTATGTATGCAGGTACAATGGCCTTTAATGGCATTTTACAAATGGGTTATCGTGGTGACTTCGCGACGCATAATATCGAACATGCTGTTTCAGCTGTGTATGATATTCCTCATGCTGGCGGACTATCAATCCTTTTCCCAAACTGGATGAAGCATAATTTAAGTGTTGATGTATCTCGCTTTAAACAGATGGCAACACGTGTCTTTGGTGTGGATCCTACAGGTAAGTCTGATGAAGAAACAGCTTTAGAGGGAATTGACCGTCTAAGTCAGTTTTGGAGTTCATTAGGTGCTCCTACTCGATTAGCTGATTATGACATTAATGATGCTAAATTAGAATTAATGGTTGATCGAGCGATGAAGCGCGGTCCATTTGGTAACTTTACTAAATTGCACGAAGATGACGTGCGAAAGATCCTACAAATGTCTCTATAATTAAGCAAAACCTGCCTAAGTTTTAACTAGGCAGGTTTTTTTTATGTCCATAGCCATTACCATTTCTTTTTTTTAATGAAATCGAAAAAAAGCGTACACACTATGAGCAACAAAAAATAAAAAAGATGGTGATAAAGTTATGATTACACTTAATTCAGGAATTGAAAATCAAGCGTATTCATTTGAAGACATAGAAAATATATTAAGCCGATTTGACTTTATGGTCGGTGGTAATTGGGAATACGACCATGCTTACTTTGATCATAAATTAGAGCAAACTGAAGAGGCTTATGCTTTCATTCGAATCCCTGTTACGACTGAAATTGGAACTATTGGTGAGAAAAATGCTCATGTTAGAGTAGGTAAACCTTTTGTATTAGTTCATAAATATGAAGCAGGTATTGATCATCAAGGTGACTCTGGAAACATTCAAGCTACTTTAAACCAGTTCCAAGCACCAGAAGACCCTGATGCTGAAGTGGATGACCAATATGTGAAACAAGCAGAAGAAGTGATGGTAAAAGTCGAAAGAGCTCTATTGCAATAGCTCTTTCGTCACGATAATACGATCTTCTGCTTTAAATTTATCTTCTGAAGGTGGTTGATAATAACTTCATCATTACGAATATAACCAATTAATAATTTGCCGTTTTCTTTTGCCTGATGAGTTAATTGTAAGACGGTCTTATCAACCCAATCTTCTTCAACTGTATGGACAATGAACTGTTGCTGTGACAAGAGTGACATAACGTAATCAAATGCTTTTACATATTCATGTCCTGTTAGCTCATGGTAAAACAACGTACTAGTTGATTCGTTCGTACAAATAACCTCAGTTGCTCCTGCTCTTTCAGCATTTAATTTTTGATTCTCTGTTAATATTTCCACTAAAATAGGAATTCTATGGTTTAACCCTCGTGCAGTGATGACGACTAAAATCGTGTGAATGTCAGCTTCTTTTTCTACTTTTGATTGATCAGCTGTCACAATTATTTTATTTGCTTTTTGTAAGTTAGCCTTCTCCCACGTTTTATCAACAGATGGGTCACCATGTATAAAATGCACATTAGAATCATTAACAGGATCTGATTGTAATGTTTCATCAATTAGTACAATGTCTACTTGGTTTTTATATTGAGAATCAATTAAATGGATAAGCTTGCGTGTCCTTTCGTTCCAGCCAACAATAATAAAATGTTCTTCACCGTGAAAGGCTACTTGTCCACTTTTATAGTCATCCTCTCTTTTGATTGCACCACTCGATAAAGTAACCATATAAAATGTTAACAAACCTCCCCCTGCTAAGATGAGCAAGATCGTCATAATTTTTCCTATTGTAGATTGAGGAACAAAATCGCCATAACCAACTGTAGCACCTGTAATAAAAGCAAACCAAATTCCTTCAAACGCTGTTCTAAACTCATTTGGTTCAATTAAATGCATGATGTAGCCAAAGATCACCATTATTGTAAGAACGGTAAGTAGTAGTCTTAAGAAAATTGGAATTTGAAAGTACAATCGTAAAAACCGATAAACCACATAGTTCACCTCAAGTCTCTATCTAGCTACATTATTTCCTTTCATTAACAATTTTATTAATGTTAAAGAAGACACGTGAAAGTTCACGTGTCTTCTTTAAATGAAATTAAATCTTATAGCGTGCTGTTGGCATTGCTTCTAAACGTTCAAATGGTATAGCTTCACCCGTTTTTTCACAAACGCCGTAAGTACCATCTTCCATTTTTGCTAAAGCATGATCAATTTCTTTCAGTTGCTCTTTGGCGCGATAATAAAAAGTTGTGTCTTTTTGTCGTTCGTACAATTCTGTTGCTGAGTCACCTGGATGTTGGTCGTCCACAGAATTCAGTTCACCTACAGACTCTTCAAATAAAGCTGGAGAATCTTCAAATTCTTCAATTTGATCGACTAACTGTTCACGTTCTTCAAGCATTTCTGCTCGTAATTGACTCCACTGTTGTTGCTCTGACATGATGCCACCTCACTATTTTGTTCGTTCAACGACACCAATTGTACACCGTGAAGTGGAGATTAGCTGTTCATTTTCATCGGTAATAATAATTTCCCAAACCATCGTCATTTTACCGATATGCACAGGGTTCGCAGTTGCATATACGACCCCATTTCGTTTGCTTTTGACGTGGTTGGCATTAATTTCAATACCGAAAACGTTATATTTCCCTGGGTCAATGTTTAGAAAAGCACCTAAACTAGCTGCAGATTCAGCTAGAGCAACAGAAGCTCCACCGTGTAAAAAACCCATAGGTTGGTGTACAGTTTCATTAACAGGCATCGTTAAAACGACTTGGTCTTTCGTTTGTTCTTTTACTTCAATATTCAGCGTGCTGAAAAGAGTGTTATTTAGATCCATCATGATCCTCCTTTATAATTTGTACAACAAACAATGGAGATATTCTTTTTTAAACAATCCAAGTAAATAAATGTTCTAGTAAGAAACTCAAACCGTATAACAGACCAAACTGTGTATTCATTTGTGCTGTGAATTTCATGCCAGGCATCATTTCTAAAGGTGTGTCGTTTTGATTAAACGTCTTATACGCATAAATGGCTTTAGTTGCACTTAACAGCGTAATTACTGCCCATATTGGAATTAAACCAATCACAATAAAAATAGTAGTCAGGACATAAGTGCTAATGAAAAATAAAGCTAAAACACGGATTGCATTGTCACGTCCGACTAAAATGGCTAATGTTTTTCTACCACTTTCTTTGTCATTATCTAAATCACGAATATTGTTAGAAAGTAAAATGGCACCAATTAAAATAGCAGGTGGGATTGATAATAAAATAATTCCAGTCGTAACGGCTTCTGCTTGGATATAATAACTAATACCGATAATCACTGTACCCATAAAAAAGCCTGCAAACAGTTCACCAAAAGGCGAATAAGCAATAGGGTATGGTCCTCCTGTATATAAATAACCGAATAACATAGAAATAAGTCCGATAACGGCAATCCAAAACGTTGTTTCAATACAAATGTAAAAGCCTAATAAGACTGCAATCCCATAAAATATAAAGGCAAGGTTACGGACTTGACTTGGAGGAATGCCATCTCTTACGATCGTTCCACCAATGCCGACTGAATCTTCGGTATCAAGACCCTTAACATAATCATAATACTCATTAAACATATTAGTAGCCGCTTGAATTAGCATAGAGGCAATTAACATAGCTAGAAACAAGCCGACATGAATGGATGTATACATACTAGCAGCGACAGTACCAATAAATACTGGGACAAATGAAGCTGTTAGTGTGTGTGGCCTTAACATTCGCCACCATACTTGAAAGCCCGGTTTTTCCCCTAGGGCTTCTTGAATTGATTGATCTTTACTCATTCTGTCATCCCTCTCTGTTTTAACGTACTAAAATAAGTTTAGATAAAGGCCTGACTTGTGTCAATGAGAGTATGTTGTGTTATTCTTGTCGTTTCGTAAAAAAAGTCATAAAATGAAAGGTAGACATTTTATACAGGTGGCTGAAGACGTTTTATTTCCTATTTTATATAGTGACTTATGACGTTTTCTCATTGGAGGATAAAGCATGCTTACAATAGAAAGACTTTCGATTAATGAAAAACTTAACGAAGCATTAAGTCATATAGATGAACAAGGTCAATTTTTATCGCTTACAATTGAGGTATCTTCGATTAACCCGATTGAGTATTTTGCGAGTAGAACTGACTTGAAAGGTGAACGTTTTTATTGGACGAGTGCAAATGGTGAATTAACTTTTGTTGGCTTAGGTTATGCTAATCAGTTTTATTCAACTGATTCTGCTGAACGTTACCAAACAATCGAACAAGCACTACAGGATCAAAAGCAACAAATGATTCATCTTCAAGACGAACATATTACGGGTACAGGGGCTGTATACTTTGGTGGTTTTTCATTCTTTAATGGACGGCATCTCTCAGAGTGGAATGATTTTCCAGTAAACCAGTTTGTACTTCCAAAGCGTCTTCTTACTATTAGGAATGGTAAGCAGTATTTATCTTTAAATTTATGGGTTGAACCAAATGACTCTATAGAAGATGTATCATCGAGGATTCAAACGGATTTAGATTATATAAACGGAGTTCAACCGTTCACCAATAAGGAAATGAACTTTGCACGAATTAATGATGAGTTGACATATGAACAGTGGGAGTCCTTAATAAACAATGCAGTTAATGAAATTACTGATGGCAAGCTTGATAAAGTAGTTTTAGCGCGTGAAGTTGAAGCACTTTTTGAAGAACAGATTCCTGTTGAACAAGTGTTAAACGCATTGTTAGAACAACAAGAGCGTAGCTACATTTTCGTTATGGAAAATAACAACAAAGCTTTTATTGGTGCGACACCGGAACGGTTAGTTGAAGTAAATAATGGTGAGCTTCAGTCAGCTTGTTTAGCTGGCACGACATCACGCGGACAAACAGTTGATGAAGATGAGTGGAAAGCTTTAGAACTGCTGAAAGATGATAAAAACTTAGAAGAACACCAATATGTCGTCAAGATGATTAAAGACTCTGTCTCGCCTTTATGCGATACGCTTTCTATTCCGAATCAACCGATGATCAGGAAGTTAAGTAAAATTCAGCACCTATTCACGCCAGTTTCAGGGTCACTAAAAGAGAGTGTTACTATTTTTGACGCATTAAAAGCATTACATCCTACACCTGCCTTAGGTGGTGAGCCACGTCAAGAAGCGATGGATTTTATTCAACGTAATGAACCTTTGGAACGTGGGTGGTATGCAGCGCCGATCGGCTGGATTGATGAAGAATTGAATGGTGAGTTTGCTGTTGCCATACGGTCTGCATTATTAACAGGACATAAAGCTCGACTATTTGCTGGGTGTGGTATTGTTTCTGATTCAGATCCTAAAGCAGAGTACGACGAAACAAACTTAAAGTTTTCACCAATGTTAGGAGCTTTAGGGGGTTACATTGATGATCATGAATGAACAAACCTACTATTTATCTTATTTTATAGATGAACTTTTCCAAAATGGTATGGAAGACGTTGTGATTTCACCGGGGTCTAGATCCACGCCATTAGCGATGTTGTTTTCTGAGCACCCTCACCTTAATGACTGGCTTCATTTCGATGAGCGCTCTTCTGCATTTTTTGCTTTAGGCATTGCACAAACAAAGCAAAAGCCTGTTGCCTTAGTATGTACTTCAGGTACGGCTGCCGCAAACTATTACCCGGCAATAATCGAAGCTTACTATAGTCGAGTACCATTAATCATTTTAACAGCTGATCGTCCACATGAATTACGTGACAATGGTGCACCACAAGCCATTGATCAAATAAAAATGTACGGTGATTATGTGAAACATTATCATGAAATGGCATTACCTGATGCTAAACAACCTATGTTGGGCTATAGCCGTAGACAAGCGAGTCGAGCTTTTACGCTCGCAAACAGCCGAAACAAAGGTGTCGTACAATACAACTTCCCATTTAAAGATCCATTAGTTCCTGATTTACAACTAGAGGATTTATGGGGACGGTTTAAATCGCCATATTTAAAATCGTCTGGTGGGTTTGAGACGATTGATGACTTTGAAGCGGAGGAGATATTGCATGCTGTCTCTAATTACAGTCGTGGGTTAATTGTTTGTGGGGAACTAACGCGTGAGGAAGAGATTACATCAGTATTAAAACTTGCAAAAGAATGGAAGATACCAGTTCTAGCAGACACACTAAGTCAGTTAAGACAGTATGAAGAGACTCATGAGTATGTCATTTCTACATATGATGCATTGCTAAAGCATGATGATTTTCGTGAAAACTACCAACCAGAGTTCATAATCCGTTTTGGCTCAATGCCTGTTTCTAAACCATATTTTCAGTGGCTCATAAGTCATGAACCTCTCTTACACATCGTCGTTGATGAACAAGCGGGGTACCGAGAACCTTCAAATGCTAAGACATGGATGGTTTATAGTAGTGTTGATCATTTTATTGATCAATTGTTAACCAGTAACATTTCTTATGTTTGTGATCAAAAATGGACTAGAGAATGGCAAGCCATTGATGAGGTAACGAAAACAATGTTAAGAGAAATAACGGAGCATGACTTAACTGAAGGGTCTGTTGTTTCAACTTTATCGGATCACCTACCAAATCGCCATACAGTATTTGTTGGTAGTAGTATGCCAATCCGAGATATGGATACTTTTTTCCTACCGGCTCAGAAACATGTAACTGTTAGAGCAAATAGAGGAGCAAACGGTATTGATGGTGTTGTTTCATCAGCTTTTGGAGCTGCTGCAACAGGAGAAGATGTCACATTATTAATTGGCGATTTATCATTTTTACATGATTATACGTCATTGTTGCTCGGTATAAAAAATGAACTGAAATTACGAATTGTCGTCATTAATA
>NZ_AKIF01000115.1 GCF_000269905.1 Alkalibacillus haloalkaliphilus C5 | reverse complement strand
TATGAAGCAAGAAAGAAACTAGAAGGAATTGGATTGTTAAAAACTTTTAAGGAAGAAGGTAGCGTTAGAACATTTTACTATTTGATCCGTCGCCCTGCATCTGCCTATCAGTTTTTTGAAAACCCGACTTTATCAGTTTTACTGGAGCATCATGTCGGCAAAGACGTTTATCAACAATTACAAAAGAAATTAGCACCGAAACCGACCGTATCCTCTTCTGTAGAAGAAGTAACTCATCATTTTGATGACGTATTTACGACGTTGCACATAAGAAGCAACCACCGAAAAAAGGATCAGATGAATCAGCAGCTATAAAAACAGACCTTCCACTAGAATGGTTATATAAAATGCTAACCCAACAAAAAGTTGAACCGAAAAACATTTTAACGAACCATAATTTAAATTATATGGAAAAATCATTAAAATTTATGATGTTGATTATTTAGAGTTAGAGAAAGCGTTGTTATGGGCAGTGAATGAAGATGCTGAATTTGATCGGCAAGAGTTCATAGATATGTGTAAAGATATTTATTATAAAAAACACGGGTCCGTACCACCTCGGTTATATACAAAAGGACAAGTTCAAGAGCCCGAAGAACAACGAAAAGGTAAAAATGTAAATCAACAACCAGAGTCTAAAGAGGAACGCATTATTCAACACTTTAACGAAATTACACACCGTGAAATTTTAGAGGACCACTCAAATTCAGGTGTCGCATCGATGAAAGAAGTTGAAATGATCACTGATTTAATGGAAGAGCACGGACTTTCTCAATCAGTTATGAATGTTTTAGTTCACTACGTTTTAAGAAAAAATGGTAACAAATTGAACCGTAATTATATTGATACAATCGCAGCTCATTGGAGTCGTGAAGGGGTTACAACAGCAAAAACAGCTATGGATATGGCCAAGCGTGAACATAAAATGTATCAAACATGGCAGCAAAAGAAGCAACAAAAACAGCAAAAGCAGTCTAAAACAGCCGGTAAATCCAAAGAAGTTCTTCCCAAGTGGTTTAAGGAACAGAAGCAACAACAGTCAGAGCAGCAAACTGAACAAGAACCAGAAAATAGTGAAGCTAAAAACGAAGAGTTAACCGCATTTTTTAAAAGCTTTTCACAATCGAAACAATGAATGAAGGATGATTTAAATGGAACATATCCAGTCTGCACTCCAAAGCTGGTTGAAAAACAATGAAGATTTTCAAACCTCTTTTAATGAAATGAGGAAAAAGATTTTATCCTCAGATCGTATTAAAGCCTTTTTAAAGGAGCATCCAGAGTTAACTGAAAAACAGATCGATTCACAACTAATGAAGTTGTATGAATACGATTCTCAATCAGTTAAGTGTGAGAAATGTGCTTCGTTAAATAGTTGTATTAACGTTATGAAGGGCTATGTGCCAGAAGCTCGTGTACAAAATGGAAGAGTAAAACTCATTTATCATGAATGCCAACGAAAAGAGCGAGAATTACAGTTGCAAAAACAACGCTCCTTTGTCCAAAGTTTGCATATGCCAAAAGAGATTCACGATGCCACATTCTCGCAAATTAAGTTGGAAGCAAACGGAAGAGAAGAAGCGCTACAAAAGGTTCGTCAGTTTTATGAGGAAAGTGGTGATACCCCACCGAAAAAAGGTGTTTACTTACACGGAAGCTTTGGTGTCGGTAAAACTTATTTATTAGCTGCACTAGCTAATGAATTAGCAAAAAAGCAAATCGATACGTTATTAATATATATGCCAGAGTTCGTTAGAGAAATGAAAGCATCCATAACTGATTCAACAATTAATCAAAAGATTGATCAATTTAAGCGCGCGTCAGTTTTAATTTTTGATGATATAGGTGCTGAATTTTTATCACCATGGTTTCGTGATGAAGTGTTAGGTGCGATTTTACAATTTAGAATGATGGAACGTCTGCCTGTATTTTTTACATCAAATTATGACTTAAGTGAGTTAGAATCAATGTTATCAAAAGCAGGTCGTGGAGATGTTGAAGAACTTAAAGCTGCAAGGATTATGGAGAGAATTAGACAAGTAAGTGAACCAGTTGAAGTTACTGGACAAAATCATCGCGACCAATAATTTTGGTCGCTTTTTTCATGTTTCCACTCTTTCTTTCATAAAATGTATTACCTTGTTCTATGAAAGAGGGATGTGGAGTGAAAGAAACAGCATTTTTATTTAAAAACGAGCAAGAAGCTAGACAGTTCTACTTGTACTTATTAGCGGCCAATTTTAAAGGTCAAATAAGGCTGGATGAAAATTTCGTTTGGTTGTCCAATTTCTTATTTGTCAAACGGACAAGTTTAGTTGATTTAATTTTCCCGTTTATTTTAGAGGCTTATGTGCCTAAAATATCACAAAGGATCTTGCGAGACACTTATTATTTTGATGACGATGAAATCGAGCAAATTGTTCCATTCGTTGTCTCTTTAAGTACCGCCCCCAAAATGTTGCACAGCGAGTTAAATGACTCATTATACGAAAAGTTAGTTCACTTTATTTATGGACAAGATAATGTCTCTAAGATCAACATGGAATACATGTATAATGAATTATTTTTAAGAGAAGATGATTGGCTAGAAATTGTCGGGTTTGGTATTGAGGAATGGCAAGATGAACTTCATTTTCAAGACCGAATGGAGCAGTTAAGAAGCTTTATTGACGGACAAGAACCGTATTATAAACATGTGACAGTTTATTATAAAAATGAAGCACTTTTATTTGATGACCACGGGAAATTAATTCAAGATCAGCTGATTACATCAGCGACAACACCATTTCAAGAAATAATGGACCAAACGAAAGTAATTGGGAAGCTATTGGCAATTGCGCCAGAACGAGTAGATGTTTATGCTTCAAATGATCGGATTCATGAAATTTATAGTGTAATGAATATCTTTCAAGAAAGAGTATGTTTGTATCCTATTAACCAGTTTCCTTACGTTCAGGAAATGAAAAATATTTTTAAATAAGTAGTAGTAATTTAAACGTGTAAAGAAAGCTCTTGATTTTCCTCATTAACATCGTTATAATACGTACATAATATAATGAATACGTTTTATGCTTTGATGAGGACAAGAGCAGTTTGAAACAGCTTTACAGAGAAGGGAGCCTTGGCTGCGAGCTTTCTAGTATGACAAATTGTTCACCACCTCTGAGCATTCATTGTGAACTTAATTACAATATTAGCAATGAACGTAAGTCGGCGTTAACGACTTTCTTGAGAGCTGCATTATGCAGAATCAGGGTGGAACCACGGGTATAACACTCGTCCCTTTTAAATGATTAGGGACGAGTGTTTTTTGTTTTTTATAATCTAATTAGAAAGGTGGAAGCAGTATGAGTGATATGATTCAAATTACGTTCCCAGACGGAAATGCCAAGGAGTTTCCAAAAGGGACAACGACTGAAGATATAGCTGGCTCGATTAGCTCAGGCCTTAAAAAGCAATCCTTAGCAGGAAAGTTTAATGGCGAAATGGTCGACTTACAGGCAGAATTACATGAAGATGGCGAAATTCAAATTATTACTTATCGTGATGATGAAGGGTTAGAAGTGTTAAGGCACTCAACAGCTCATTTAATGGCACAAGCTGTTAAGCGTTTATACGGAAACGAGATAAGGTTAGGAGTCGGTCCCGTTATTGAAGGTGGTTTCTATTATGACATTGATATGGAAGAAACAATTACGCCTGAAGACTTACCTAAAATCGAAAAAGAAATGAAAAAAATTGTGGATGAAGCGTTAGAAATTAGAAGAGTTGAAGTATCACGCGAAGAAGCAAAACAACGCTATGAAGAAGTTGGAGATCACCTAAAACTAGAACTATTAGATGACATTCCAGAAGGTGAGCAAGTATCAATTTATGAACAAGGCGAATTTTTTGACCTTTGTCGTGGTGTCCACGTACCGCATACAGGTAAGATTAAAGTTTTTAAGCTACTTTCAATTTCAGGAGCTTATTGGCGTGGAGATAGCAAAAATAAAATGCTACAACGTATTTACGGTACAGCATTTGAGAAAAAAGGTCAGTTAGAAGAGCATTTAAGACTTTTAGAAGAAGCAAAAGAGCGTGACCACCGTAAATTAGGTAAAGAACTAGAGATCTTTACTGTTTCACAAAAGGTCGGTCAAGGACTCCCTCTTTGGTTACCTAAAGGTGCAACAATCCGCCGTACAATTGAGCGTTATATTGTCGACTTAGAAGAGCGCTTAGGTTATGACCACGTTTATACACCAGTACTTGGTAGTGTTGACCTATATAAAACAAGTGGTCACTGGGATCATTATCAAGAGGATATGTTCCCAACAATGGAGATGGATAACGAAGATTTAGTTCTTCGCCCGATGAACTGTCCACACCATATGATGGTGTATAAAAACCAATTATACAGCTACCGTCATCTACCTGTACGTATCGCTGAACTTGGTACGATGCACCGCCATGAAATGTCAGGCGCATTAGCCGGTTTACAACGTGTTCGTGGTATGACATTAAATGACGCACACATCTTTGCTAGACCAGATCAGCTTAAAGAGGAATTTACACGTGTTGTTCAATTAATTCAAAACGTGTATAAAGACTTTGGCATTAACGATTATTACTTCCGCTTATCTTATCATGACCCAGAAGATAAGGAGAAGTACGTCGATAACGATGAAATGTGGAATACAGCAGAAGCTTTATTAAAAGAAACAATGGAAGACATGGAGTTAGATTATGTGGAGGCATCTGGAGAAGCGGCATTCTATGGTCCAAAGCTAGACGTTCAAGTTAAAACTGCCCTTGGCAAAGATGAGACTTTATCAACAGTTCAGCTTGATTTCCTTCAGCCAGAGCGCTTTGACTTAACATATATCGGTGAAGACGGTAAAGAGCACCGCCCAGTTGTTATTCACCGTGGAGTTGTTTCAACAATGGAACGTTTCGTCGCTTTCTTAATCGAAGAATATAAAGGTGCGTTCCCGACATGGCTAGCACCTGAACAAGTACGCATAATTCCAGTTTCTTTAGAAGCTCATATGGATTATGCGAAAAAAGTCCAAGAGAAATTACAGTATGCAGGAGTGCGTGTTGAGCTAGACGTTCGTGATGAAAAACTAGGTTATAAAATTCGTGAGTCTCAAACACAAAAGATCCCATACTCTCTTGTACTTGGTGACAATGAAATGAATGATGAAGCTGTTAATATCCGTAAGTATAGTGAAAAAGACAGTGAAACAATCTCATTAGACGAATTTACACAATCAATTGTTGACGAAATTAATAATCGTAAGCTATAATTTTGAGGCAGCCTTATTCAAGGGCTGCCTTATTTAGTGCTTGACATTAATGTGAGAACTCGTTATACTAGGTAAGGTAATTAAATAAGGCGAATTAAAGACAAGTAGAAGCACCCGCTTCTCACCTGATTGACGCTACTGGCAGTTGACAGGTCAGATTAATTTTCTATTTTATACGTCATGATACGTATAGATTAATGAAATTAGTGTGTGTGGGTGCCGTATGTGTACCGACACTTTTTTTGTGGTTAAATACCTAAATTAAATTCTACAGTCACTTGTCAAATGACGCCTTAATTTTCTAAGATTTTTTGGAGGTGGCTCACTATTAGCAAGGATATGAATCTCAATGAGAACATTCGCGCCAAGGAAGTGCGACTCATTGATGTGAATGGTGAACAATTAGGAGTAAAATCACGTCAAGAAGCATTGGATATTGCTGAAAATGCAAACTTAGACCTTGTCTTAGTTGCACCAAATGCAAAACCGCCAGTTGCTCGTATTATGGATTACGGTAAATACCGCTTCGAACAACAGAAGAAAGAAAAAGAGCAGCGTAAAAAGCAAAAAATTATTAACGTTAAAGAAGTACGCCTAACACCACAGATTGAAGATCATGACTTTAATACGAAAGCGCGTAACGCGCAAAAGTTCCTTAAAAAGGGCGATAAAGTAAAAGTTAGTGTTCGTTTCCGTGGCCGTGCCATTACGCACAAAGATTTAGGTCAAAAAGTACTTGAACGTTTTGCGGATGCATGTAGTGAATTAAGTACTGTTGAAACGAAACCTAAAATGGAAGGTCGTAACATGTTCTTAATGCTTGCTCCAAAGAACGAAAAATAAAAAGTGAGCAACAAACATCATTTAAGGAGGAATAAATCATGCCAAAAATGAAGACGCATAAAAGTTCACAGAAGCGTTTTAAGAAGACTGGTACAGGAAAGTTCAAGCGTTCTCACGCTTTCACAAGCCACTTATTCCGTAATAAGACAAAGGCTCAAAAACGTCGCTTAGCTAAGAGTAATCTAGTTGATAAAAGTGACGAAGGTCGTCTAAAGAAATTAATGCCTTATAAATAGGTTCGTATAAAAACTAGAAAGATTCAGGAGGGATTACCATGCCACGTGTAAAAGGTGGAACAGTTACTCGTCAGCGTCGTAAACGTACGTTGAAGTTAGCTAAAGGTTATTATGGTTCTAAAAGAACGTTATTCAAAACAGCAAAACAGCAAGTGATGAAATCAGGTCAGTATGCTTATCGTGACCGTCGTCAGAAGAAGCGTGACTTCCGTAAGTTATGGATCACTCGTATTAACGCAGCAGCACGCATGAATGACTTATCATATAGCCGTCTAATGCACGGTCTAAAGCTTGCTGGTATTGAAGTTAACCGTAAAATGCTAGCAGATTTAGCTGTAAATGACGAAAAAGGCTTTGCTGAACTAGCAGATAAAGCTAAAGCAGCTTTAAAATAAACGTTTAAAAAGAGTTGTCCCATATTAGGGCAACTCTTTTTCTATATAATGATAAAGAGGGATGAACCGTGGAGATTTTTTTATACGTGTTAGTTGGGGTTGCAAGTATGATTGCATTTATTATGATGGGATTGGATAAAAGTTATGCTCGTAAAGGCAAGTGGCGGATTCCTGAAAGAACTCTGTGGGTGACAGCATTAATTGGAGGTGCACCTGGAGCTTGGTTTGGGATGATTTATTTTCGACACAAAACTAAACATAGTTTGTTTCAATTTGGGATGCCATTATTAACGATTACTTGGATGATTATTTTACTCTAGTTTTTCTATGTCATAAAGGCTCGTCTATTGTCATATGGTTTATTGATACCTTTAAATAATGGAGGGCTCAGTATGGAAAATGTCATGACTTGGATTCAACAAGCTGATCACCACGTTGCTTTATTTGCGCCTGCTGTGTTTATTTTGTTCCATATTATACGCCCTTTTTTATTTATACCTGTTGCCTTTATATGTATAATGGGTGGGCTGTTTTTTGGTATTACTTATGGGGCGATCTACTCCATGATTGGAATTACTTTATCGAGTATCATGTTTTATTTAATGATGCAAAAGATGCCTGTTGTTTGCGAACGGATGAGCCGATTGAAAGAAAAGATGTTCGGTCAACATCGTCATTTAAGTATTCCTCAAGTTGTTTTATTGAGAATTACACCATTTATTCATTTTCATCTAATATCATTACTTATAATAGAAATGACTAGAAACTTTAAAGAGTACACAAAGCTTTCGATTTTATCGAACATTCCTTTAGCTATTATTTATACAACTTTTGGTCAGTGGATTCAGTCTTTACATTGGCAATATATATTAGCGATTTTAATTACAATATTAATGTTGTTTTATCTACTACGTAAAAAGGAAATTGTACTAAAATGGGATGATTTTTTTGCAACGAATGCTGAAAGGTGACACAATAAATCTATAAAAAATTAAAGGTGGTAACTATATTGGATTGGAATCGATTATATGACTTACAACAACAACTTGACGAAAGAATTCTTAATACCATCCACAATCACGCTCTGACATTTACTTAGATAAAGTGCTTGCTTTAAATGTTGAAGTTGGGGAATTAGCCAATGAAACTCGTTGTTTTAAATATTGGAGTCAAAAAGGTCCAAGTGATCGTGATGTCATCCTTGAAGAGTATGTTGATGGCATTCATTTTATTTTATCACTTGGACTAGATTTTGGTTATCGATTTAATAATGAAAGTAAAAATAGCCGATCAGTCAGTACATTAACTAAAGGGTTTCATTTAGTTTATGAGTGTATAGAGCTGTTTAAACAGAGTAAATCAAAAGACGATTATATGAAGCTAATGAACAGTTATTTAGCTCTTGGTGAACATCTATCCTTCTCTACAAATGAAGTTGTACGAGCTTACCTTAGCAAAAACGAAGAAAATCATAATCGCCAACAATCAGGTTACTAAAAGCGAGAAACTGCCCTATAACTAAAGAAATTTTGAGAAATTGCCGTAAAAACGTTATAATAAACAAGGTGTCGAAAAATTTAAAAAAGAGGAGGATTCAGCATGGCAAAATTAGACGAACAATTAACAATGCTGAAAGACTTAACGGACGCAAAAGGGATTCCAGGTAATGAAAAGGAAGCTCGCGAAGTTATGGAAAAATACATAAACCCTTATGCTGATGAAGTTAAGACAGACCATCTTGGAAGCTTAATTGCTAAGAAGGTTGGTCAAGAAAACGGCCCTAAAATTATGGTTGCTGGTCACTTAGATGAAGTAGGCTTCATGGTCACTCGAATTGACGACAAAGGCTTTTTATACTTCCAAACAGTTGGTGGTTGGTGGAACCAAGTGATGCTTGCTCAACGTGTTACGATTACAACGCGTAATGGTGATGTAACAGGCGTAATTGGTTCAAAACCTCCACATATCTTATCTGCTGAAGCACGTAAAAAACCAGTAGAAATTAAAGATATGTTTATCGATATTGGTGCTTCTAGCAAGGAAGAAGCAGAGGAATTCGGTGTACGCCTGGTGACTCTGTTGTTCCTTACTTTGATTTTACAGTAATGAATAATGAAAAATTGTTACTTGCAAAAGCGTGGGATAACCGTATTGGCTGTGCGATTGCCATTGATGTATTAAAGCAATTACAAGGTGAAGACCATCCAAACGAAGTATACGGCGTTGGTACAGTGCAAGAAGAAGTAGGACTTCGTGGTGCGCGTACTTCTGCACATGCTATTAAGCCAGATATTGGCTTTGGTGTTGACGTTGGTATTGCTGGTGATATGCCAGGTGTATCAGACAAAGATGCTGCAGCTAAGCTAGGTGATGGCCCACAAGTTATTTTATATGATGCATCTATGATTTCTCATAAAGGTGTACGTGACTTCGTTGTCAATACTGCGGAGGAAAATGATATTCCGTTCCAATATGATTCAATGGCTGGTGGCGGAACAGATTCTGGTGCGATTCACCTAACAGCAAATGGTGTCCCATCATTATCAATTACAGTTCCAACTCGCTATATTCATTCTCATGCTGCCATGTTACACCGTGATGATTATGAACATGCAGTAAAACTTATTGTAGAAGTAATCAAAAAGCTAGACGCAGACACAGTTGAAAACATTACGTTTAACTAAGAAAAGGAAACCCCGAACGAATTCAAAATATGATTCGTTCGGGGTTTGTTTTGCTGCTCTAAAATACTTGTTGGGGTAGGTGTACAATTTTTATAGCTTTAAAGGGTACATTTCTTTTGCCTGAACCGTTCGTA
>NZ_AKIF01000114.1 GCF_000269905.1 Alkalibacillus haloalkaliphilus C5 | reverse complement strand
CTAATTGACCAATCTCATCTTCACCGTAAACATTTACTTTTTTAGAATAATCACCCGTTGCCATTACTTTGGCTTGTCTTCGCATTTCAGTAATAGGTCTAGTAATCGTTCTTGCTACTAATATACCGAGTAACGCCGACACAGTTATAGCGAGTACAGTACCGTTAGCAAAGATTCGGTTAATGTCATTTAATTGTGTGTAGACACCTTCCATTGAAGCTTCTAATGAAAGGGCGCCAACAATTTCATCACCATTTTCTACCGGTGTAGATATAATTAAAGTTCTATGGCCATTTTGAGGGTTATAAACGATATTCTCCTCACGGTTACCAGCAGATAGAGCACGTTGTATTCTTAACTCAGTTGTTCGGTTACCAATATTCTCTCGATCAAATTGACTTGTAGTCCCTAATACACGACTATTGTTATCAATGACTTGAATACCAGTAATATCATCAGAATCAAAGTCATATATAATCGACCTAACATCCGTCTCTATTGAAGGTGAATCATCATCTCTTTCTTCTGTTAATGCTTGTTCAAGGTTATAACTTAATAGTTCAACACGCTCATTAACCGATTCAGTGAAATTTTCTAGCAATTGTGTTTCTAATTGCCTAGCAAAATAAGCACCAATAACTTGAATCGCTATTAACAAAAGAAGAATATAAATGATAATGAACTTTAATTGTATCGACTTAAAAAAGCTTGTGAGCTTTCCCATTTAACCTACTCCTGCTCCGGGTTTCTAAGGTAATAACCGACCCCTCTTCTCGTTACAATCCAATTCGGATTACTTGGGTTTTCTTCGATCTTTTCACGAAGTCGACGTACGGTTACATCTACTGTACGAACATCTCCGTAATAATCATAACCCCATACGGTTTCTAGCAAATGTTCACGCGTCATTACTTGACCAATATGTTTAGCTAAATAAAGTAATAACTCAAATTCACGGTGAGTTAAATCAACTGGTTGGCCGCTACGTGTTACTGAGTAGTTTTCTCTATTAATTTCTAGTTCACCAATTTTTATGTTAGGAATAGACGTCGTCGTATCTTGATCTTCTGTACCACGTCTTCTTAAATTCGCTTTAACGCGAGCAACTAATTCACGATTACTAAAGGGTTTTGTCACGTAATCATCTGCTCCTAGCTCTAAACCGAGCACTTTATCTATTTCGGAATCTTTTGCAGTCAACATAATAATCGGTATTTGGTAGTCCTGGCGAATTTCGCGACAAACTTCCATTCCATCTTTTTCAGGTAACATAATATCTAACAAGATTAAGTCAGGCTCATGTTGTTTAGTTAGTTCAACTGCTTCATTACCGTCATAAGCACAAACAACATCATAACCTTCTTTTTCTAGATTAAACTTTAGTATATCTGCAATTGGTTCTTCATCATCAACGACAAGAATTGTATGTTTCATTGACTGACACCATCCTTACTTAAATTGTCTTTACTTATATTTTATCGTAACTTTATTAAATTGTCTTATTATAACAGTCATATATACCTTTATTATAAGATTCTATACTTATATTAGTATATCCCCCCTTAGATAAAGATTATATGACAAAACCTCTAGCAAGTTCGCTAGAGGTTTTTCTTATAAACTAACTTTTATCGAATATATGGCCCTGGGTCAACTGTTTGTCCATTCTTTTCAACTTCAAAGTGTAAGTGTACACCGGTCGATCTACCTGTTGAACCCATTTGACCAATTGTTGATCCTTGTTTTACCGTTTCGCCAACATTAACATCTATTGATGATAAGTGAGCATATAAAGTACGGTAACCATTGTTGTGATCAATAATAATTCGATTACCATGTCCACCTGAATGATACCCTGCTTCAACAACAACACCGTTATCTGCTGCTAATATTGAGCGATCACTGACACCAGCAATGTCAATTCCATCATGGTGAGAGCCCCACCTAGGTCCATACGTACTCGTAACAGATCCACCTACAGCTGGCCATGTAAAGTCTCCTGTGCCTCGGGATGAGATCACTTTTGTACCTTCCTTAATAATTTCATCACGCGGTTCTTCAATCACTTCTTCTTCGACTAAATTACGTTCTAGTTCTTCACCATTATTCATTGTCACTTCATACGTTAACTCTTTTAAGCCATCTGAACCAGATTGTTCAACTTCTGATTCACCGCGATATAATGAATCAGTCTGTTCGGTAATTGTTTCATAATCTATTGATTCTTCTTCAGTAATTGTTTCAGTGTAAGCTACTTCAACTAATGAACTTAAGCCTGTAACGTTTAATTCATCCCCAACTCTTATGATACTATCTTCCTCAATATCTGGATTAAGGTCAATTAACTCATCCACACTTAAGTCATAATCACTAGCTACAGTACTTAAAGCTTCATTATCTTGTATTTCATGAATTTGTTGTGTCATTGTTCCACGTTCAATCATTTTAGCTAACTGATCTACATTTAATAGTTTATTAGAATCAACTGCTACTTCAGAAAATGTAACATTTTCAGTAAACCCAACGTCTAATACAGTAGAACCATCTTCTAGCTCAATTGATTGTTGATAGTATAAACCATCTTCTTCTTCTAACGTTGAATTAATATTACCTGCTTGAAACATATTTTGTGGTAACAAATCGACTAATTCAGCAGAATGGCCGATGTTTTCTAATTCCTCTTCTAATAGAGAGACTTCCTCATCAACACCATCCGGTAAATACTGAGAAATAACTTGGTTAACAGCTTGATTTGCTTCATCTAGGTTTTTGACGTAACCAATTACTTCATCATTAGCTCTTAATTCAATTGCAGCTGCATCGAAAGTCAACGAATCTTCTAATGCATCTACTACTTCTTCTTGATCCGTGTTAGCTGAGAAGACAAATTCTTCAATGAACTCGACTTCCTGTGACGGTACTAATGTAACTCCACACCTTCTTTTCCTTGTTCTTCCTCAGCCCATTCGTTAATATACTGTTGAACTTCATCTTCATCAGCTACTGTTCCAATGAGTTCATCATCTACATATACGTGATACACATTTGATAGGTGATCATCACTTGAGTCAGCATAAGCTGTTCCTAATACAAGCGTTGCACCTACTATTGATGTTATAGTAATTTTTTTAGCGATTGATTTTTTGAGTATTTTTTTACTTTTATTGACGCTACCTGTTATTAACTCTCTCAAGTCAAACAACTTCTTTTCCCCCAAATTCGACTCTATCTTTTTATCTTTATATTTATTTACAAGTCTACTTATGTTCTAGTTTCTCACAACTAATAATCTACCATACTCGTAAAACAAAAATGAACCTATTTTACTAAGATGTAATCAAATTGTATAGAAGTTAGTAAAAATTTGAAAATATTATAGTCTATTTGTAACTAAAGGTGTAATTATACACTTTTTCGACTTCATAATTTGACAAAGGTTTAAATGTCGAGGGGTGTATTTAACATAAAAAATACACAGTTTTTAAACTGTGTGAATAAATGGTGGCTCGGGACGGAATCGAACCGCCGACACACGGATTTTCAGTCCGTTGCTCTACCGACTGAGCTACCGAGCCGTAATAGTATTAAAATTTATGGGGAGTTCACGCTTACTTGCTTACATTCTTCTGTGCTCACAGATTTGGGTGTTTTCAATGATCTCTGCTTGATCCTAACCACGCTTAGACACCTTACATAAATGGTATAACCAACTCAGTTGTAATTATGTATGATAATGGCGGTCCGGACGGGACTCGAACCCGCGACCTCCTGCGTGACAGGCAGGCATTCTAACCAACTGAACTACCGGACCTTTTGCCGACAGCGTTAATATTACCATAGTCTTAAAAGTTTTGACAAGTTTTTTTGTGATTTTTTAATAAGATAATTCTTTGCTCAGAACTATTAGTTTTAAAAAGTCTCCTAATGTACAATTATATTATACTAAAAATTCATAATTACGAAGAAGAAAACTTGGAAGTGACGTAATTTATTCTCAAATTTATTTCTGTACATTTTCATTTTTGTTTGCTAAAAAGTTTAAAAACGATTGATTAATCAATCGTAAGGAGTGAGCTAAATAATTATGCCTTTATCTGAACAACAGTTACTTAATATGAAAAAGAAAAGAAAGGGAATTCTTGAAGCTGCCACATTTCTTTTTGCAACGGAAGGATTTGAAGGAACAACTATAAAGAAAGTTTCTGAAGTAGCAGGTGTTAGTTTTGGTAGTGTTTTCACATATTTCAAAGATAAAGAAGAGCTTTTTTATACTGCTGTTGTAGAACCTCTTAAAGAATTTTCTGAGGTTGTATTTGATTTTGATACAGATGCTGATCACCCCAAGGAAGAGTTAGAAAATATGATTAAAACTCACATTGAACTTTTTGCAGGGGTTAACAATTACTTAACGCTTGTAGTTCACGTAGTAGGACAGCATCAGAGATACCCTGATATATTTAAAGAGCTAGATGATTTTCATAACGAATTTAGAGAAAGAGTTGGGTTACTTGTAAAGAATGGGCAGCAAAAAGGAATCTTTGTTGAACAAGATCCATTAGTGGTTGCTACTTTATATACCAGTCTTCTAATTGGTATTCGTTTAAATACAACTGACTCTAGATACAGTGAAATGTGGAAACAATATATTTCCTCAGCAGTAAATTTATTCGGACCTATTTATACATAGGTTCTACTTTTTACCACCAATAACGATTGATTAATCAATCGTTTATAAGGGATAAGGGGTGTATAATATGACTATTACTAAATTAAACCCGACAATTAAAATTCGATTGTTTCTTTTATTAATATCAACGGTGTCGACAATGGCGGTACTTCCTTACATAATCATTTATTTTTCGGGACTGGTCGGGACGATTATCACGGGGATTTTGTTTTTGGCAGTAATGTTTGTTAATGTCTTGGGATCTATTTTAGGAGGCTATGTCTCTGACAAAATTGGACGGAAGAGGATAATTCTTTTGTCTGAATTCACTATCTTTATTGGGTTTGTTTTTGCTGCTTTTGCCAACTCCCCCTTGGGCACATTCCCATACGCTACATTTGTTGCGTTTTTAGTTATTCAGTTTAGTACTGGAGTAGGTAATCCGGTTTATCAAGCCTTAATCATTGATATAAGCTTACCTGAAGAAAGGAGGGTTATTTATACTTACTCCTATTGGATAAGAAATATCGGTATTGCAATTGGCAGTATGATCGGTGCTTTTCTTTTTTTTAATTACATTTTCCCTCTTTTTATTGGGGTTGCAGTAGCTTCTTTATGTGTTTTCTTCATCACCCTTTTGTTTATTAAAGAAACTTATACACCTGCCTTTGAAAAAGTGAGAGAGAATAGTTACAAGAGTTTTTTAATGTTTAAGGCTTACATTCAAATTCTCTCACATAGATTCTTCGCTATTTTTTCCATTGCTAGCCTCCTAATTGTATCCGTTGAAGAACAGTTAACTAATTATATAGGGGTTCGTCTCGCAAACGAAATCGAAAACCCTATTCCACTTGCACCTTTTCTTTTAATTGAAATAGATGGGGTTAACCTTCTAGGAATACTTAAATCAACAAATACAATCATTATTGTTTGCTTTACCATTCTTGTTACGCAGCTAATTAAAAACTGTAATGATAGGAGTTTATTGTTAATCGGTTTGATTCTTTTTTTCGGGGCATACACTGTCATAAGCATAAGTACGACACCTTATACGAGCTAATAGGATACATATTTTATTAAAAAAATGAAGCTCCATAAAATATTAGGAGCTTCATACTAATTTTCATAAACTTATAGTTAATAAATCGCATTCCTTACAACTGTTTGTTCACGGTCTGGTCCAACAGAAAAGATTGCAACACGAACGCCTGTCAGCTCTTCAATGCGGTTAATATAACTTTGAGCCGCTTCAGGTAAGTCTTCAAAACGTTTAACCTCTGTTAAATCCTCATGCCACCCTACTAACTCTTCGTATACTGGCTGACATTTTGTTAATTGTTTTTGGCTTGCTGGATAACCTTTAATAACTTCACCTTTAAATTCGTAACCTACACAAATCTTTAATTGATCAATTCCTGTTAACACATCAAGTGAATTTAAAGAAATGTCTGTAATACCACTCGTTCTTCTTGCATGGTTTATAACAACTGCATCAAACCAGCCTACTCGTCTTGGACGGCCAGTTGTTGTTCCATACTCTCGACCTACTTCACGAATTTGCTCTCCAATTTCATCGTGTAGTTCAGTTGGAAAAGGTCCATCTCCAACGCGTGTTGTATAAGCCTTAGAAACTCCAATGACACGATCAATTTTATTTGGGCCGATCCCACTACCTGTCGCTACACCAGCTGCTGAAGTACTTGATGATGTGACGTATGGATATGTACCATGGTCAATATCAAGCATAACGCCCTGTGCACCTTCAAATAAAATATGACGCCCATCTGTTGTAGCTTCATCTAATAATACAGATGTATCAGTTACGTAAGGTGCTAATCTTTCACCATATTGCTTATATGTTTCATAAATCTCTTGAGCATCTAATTTCGGTGCATCATAGATCTTTTCTAATAATTCATTTGTCTGCTCTACCTGTGTCAAAATTAACTCATATAAAGATTCAGGCTCAATTAAGTCAGCAAAGCGTACACCTGAACGATTTACTTTATCACTATAAGCTGGGCCAATTCCTTTTTTAGTCGTTCCAATTTGCTTTTCCTTACCTTTTCTTTCTTCTTGGAGACGATCTAATTCAATGTGATATGGCATAATGACATGTGCACGGTTACTTATTTTTAAATGTTCAAGCGTTAGACCGAATCCTTCTACATATTCCATCTCTTTAATTAATGATTCAGGGTTAATAACCATACCATTACCAAGTAAACAAACTTTATCAGAATTAAAAACTCCTGAGGGTATTAAGTGTAATTTATATGTATCTCCGTTAAACTTTATCGTATGCCCTGCATTATCGCCACCTTGATAGCGTGCTATGACATCTGCTTCTTGTGCTAAGAAATCTGTAATCTTACCTTTTCCTTCATCGCCCCATTGCGTACCAACTACAATCGCTGTTGTCATAAATGGACCTCCTAATATTCCGATAATCATTCAATACAAACTAATATTATCAGTATTGTTCTTTCTTTTCAATCAAAAACCGAATTTATTTAAACTTTAATATACTATCGTACGGTTTTTACAAACAAAGGTGTGTGTTTTTGACAATAGTAGTCTTTACTCATTCTTTATAAATACACAAAAAGAAAGTATCTCTCTTTTAGCCCAAATGTTTCTCACTACTGATCTCTCATTTTATTTATATCTTAACAAACTTAAAAGTTGTAGACCGTCAGATGAGTGGCCACTCAAAGAACCAGACCCACGGGAATAGGACTATGGAATAGCTGTTACTAAAAATTGAACCAAATTATAAACTAGTACCCCATTTAGAATGGAAATTAGATTGGTTTGTGATACCTCAAATGTTAACTATAGAGATAAACAAACAAGTATAAGAGCCATCATTGGCCCTCAAGCTAGTGCGGTCATTCTTTGTTGTCTTTCTAAACTTTCCTCCCAACTACAAAAACTTAAGTAAGACCAATCAATGTGGAAGTGTAGCCTCCCCGATATTAAATTTTTGCTTATTCCCTTTACTCCCACCCAAATAAATAATAGGCATGGGATTTTGATGACAATAAAACACCAATACCATGTCCTACTTCATGAAGTAAGGTACATAAGGGAAAGATCAAAAGGTAAATTAACAAGAGTGTGATTATTTCCTTTCAACTCCATTATTATTTGTCTTCCTAAAAAATAACAGACCTAACTATAATTGTAGGTCTGTTATGTCTGTCTCACTCTATTATATTTCTTTGTTAAATCAACCACTTATAAAGATCCGAGGAATTAATGAATTATGCAGGTGGAATATCAGCATCATCGTAACGCCGGTCTAAATCTACGAACTTATTATATTCCTTAACAAAGGCTAGTTCTACTGTGCCGACTGGACCATTACGTTGCTTTGCGATCAAAATTTCAATAATATTTTCTTTCTCACTATCTTCTTCATAATAGTCATCACGATATAAGAAACCAACAATGTCGGCGTCCTGCTCAATACTCCCTGACTCACGTAAGTCAGACATCATTGGGCGCTTATCCTGTCTTTGTTCAACACCACGAGATAACTGTGATAGTGCAATAACTGGCACTTCAAGTTCACGTGCTAATGCTTTAAGTGACCTTGAGATCTCAGACACTTCTTGTTGACGACTTTCACTGCTACCTGAGCCTTGAATAAGCTGTAAGTAGTCAATCATAATCATGCCTAAGCCTGATTCTTGTTTTAATCTACGACATTTCGAGCGAATTTCATTAATTTTAACCCCTGGTGTATCATCAATGAAAATACCCGCATTAGATAAACTACCCATTGCCATAGTCAGTTTGCTCCAGTCCTCTTCTTCTAATCGACCAGTACGCAAACGTTGTGCATCAATATTACCTTCAGCACATAACATACGGCTAACTAATTGTTCAGCACCCATCTCTAAACTAAATAAAGCGACATTCTCATCTGAATGAATCGCTACATTTTGTGCAATGTTTAAAGCAAATGCTGTCTTACCAACTGAAGGTCTTGCTGCAATAATAATTAAATCGTTCTTTTGGAAACCTGATGTAATTTGGTCTAAATCTCTAAATCCTGTTGCAGTTCCAGTGACTTCTTCATCATGGTGATGGAGCTGTTCAATATTGTCATAAACATTAATTAAAACATCTTTAATATTTCGGAACTTACCCGATGATTTATCTTGTGAAATATCTAATATCGTTTTCTCTGAGTAATCTAGTAATTCGGTTACTTCTTCATTTTCTTCAAAAGTTTTTGTAACAATTCCCGTTGCCGCTGAAATAATCTTTCTTAACGTTGATTTTTCTTCAACGATTTTGACGTAATAATTAATATTTGCTGCAGTTGGAACAGAATGTGCGATGTCAGTTAAGTATGACACCCCTCCAACATCATTTAACAGCTCTGCATCCGTAAGAGCAGTCGTGACTGTAACTAAGTCAATCGGCTCTCCTTTATCCATCAGCTTTAACATAATCTCGAAAATTCTTTTATGACTTATTCGATAAAAATCTTCTGAAGATAACGTTTCACTGGCTGAAACAATTGCATCTGGTTCCAAAAATATAGCTCCTAAAACCGCTTGTTCTGCTTCTATATTATGCGGTGGGGTGCGATCATGCGTCATATCTTCTGCCACAATAGTTCCTCCCTTAAATCGGAGTTCATCTTACGTTATTTTTCTTGCACGTGTACTTTTACAGTAGCTGTTACTTTTGGGTGTAATTTAACTGGTACATTTGTGTAACCTAACGTTCTAATTGGGTCGTCTAATTCAATTTTTCTTTTATCAATTTTAATGTTGTGTGATTTCTTTAACTCGTCAGAAATATGCTTACTCGTTACAGAACCAAATAAGCGACCTGAATCACCTGATTTTGCTGTTAGCTCTACTGTTAGACTTTCGATTGTTTCTTTAAGCTGTTTTGCTTCATCTAATT
>NZ_AKIF01000113.1 GCF_000269905.1 Alkalibacillus haloalkaliphilus C5 | reverse complement strand
GGTGTGTATGTAGTTGTAGATAAAATAGCCACTAATCACTAGAACTAATAAAGCTAGCAATATGTAAAAGAATGAAGATTTTGCGGCTTTCTTCATTTCAAACATGATGAATTTATGCATAAAATTGCAAACTCCCCTCAACTTTCAGTGGAAAACTTCCCATATAATTAATGTTTATTTTCTACATTTATTTCTAAACACCTCTTTATTTGGAAAAAATTGATAAAAAGTTAACAAAATGTTAGAATATTAAAATAATACCCCTCTTAACAAAGGAGATGTGATGGTGAAAAAATTAATACTTTTACTTTGTGGAATTCTTTTATTAACTGCATGTACAGGTGAAGAGGTAAAGCCACCTACTAACGAACTGGAATCAGATCCAGAAAGTGACCAGGAAAACATAGAGGAAGAATCAGAAGAAAACGCTAGATTAGATAGCCCGCCCACATTTAGAGTAGAGGTAGATAATGAAGAGCTTTTCTCTCCACGTGATACCTTATGTTGGGAACCTGAAGAAAGACCGTGTGACCTTGAAAAAAATAACCCTCGAGAGATTACGAGCGAACTACCAAACACCCTAGTTAATGCTAACGAACAAATTTCTTATGGAATCGTTACGACTGGAGAAGACTTTGATAAATTAGGAGGATTAGTTCCAGATCCGGATCAAGTGGTCGTCATGCGATACCAACGAGGTGAGTTACAAGAAGAATTTGAAATGGAAAATAAATCCTTTAATGCCCCTGAAGAATCTGGATTACATTATTATTTGTTCCATCTCGTTTGGGATGATGATTATTACGGGGAATCTATACACGGATTTAAACTTACTGTTCGTGAATAGAATGTAGTTTTTCTTACTTCTATAATCACATTCATAAGGTATCTTTGAGATATTAGTTTTTTAATCTTCAATAGAAGAGATGTAGCTGTGAAAAAAATTTTTTACTTAGTGGAGTTCTTTTATTGACTGCTTGTACAGGTGAAGAGGTAAAGCCACCTACTAACGAACTGGAAGAGGAAGTTGAAAATGTATACATAGAAGTTACTGAAAACGGTCTAGTACTAGAGGAGCCGCCTTCATTTCGTCTATCAGTAAATGATCGAGGATATACACCAAGTTTAGATAGCTATTGTTGGGAGCCTGAAGAACAACCGTGTAATCTTGAAAGTAGTGACCCACGTGAGCTTACTGAAGGGTACCAAACACCTATCGTAAATGCCGGACAACAAATTCAACATCGTCTTCAACCTAGTGTTGATGATTTTGACAGCTTTGATGAAGCTACGCCAAAACCAAGTAGTATTGTTGTGACTCGTTATCGACTTGGGGAAATGCAAGAAGAATTTACAATCGAAGACAATCTTAGGTTTGAAGCGCCAGAAGAACCTGGTGTACACCATTATACTTTTCACCTCATATGGGATGATCAATACGACGGGGAATCAACTTACGCCTTTAAACTTTCGGTTCGGCAGTAAAATACAAAAACCCGCCAGAGCTTTTATAAGCTTTAGCGGGTTTTCACTTAATAAACTAACGACAAGAAGTCTTCATCTTTAATTTTTCCTAAATAGTGCTGTAAATCAATATCTTTTAACGCTGCTTGGATTGCTTCACGTTCGTATTTTACACCTTTAAGCTTGTCCTCTACATCTGACACTTCACCGATACCGAAGAAGTCACCGAAGATCGTGACATCTTGGATCACACCTTTTTTCACATCTAGCGTATATCATATGACCCAACGCCTTCAACACGTTTTGAATGCTGAATGTTGAATGCTGGAGAACGCCCATAGTTCCAGTCCCATTTCTGATAACGTGACTCAGAGATTTCGTGGATCTTCTTCCAATCTCTTTCATCTAGTTTATATCGTGGTACATCTTTAACATCTTCCACATCGAAAATATATTTCAGTAGCGTTTCTTTAAAGTCGTCCATCGTAATACTTTCATCAATAAACTCAGAAATGTTTGCGACACGACTACGGATTGATTTTATGCCTTTTGAGCGAATCTTCTCCGACTTAACACGTAATGATTGGATAACATTTTCAACTTCCGAATCAAACATGAGCGTTCCGTGGCTAAACATTCGACCTTTTGTCGTAAATTGAGCATTACCTGAGATCTTTCGGCCATCTGCTGTAATATCGTTACGTCCTGATAGCTCAGCATTAACCCCTAATTTTTGTAGTGCGTCTACTACAGGCTGTGTGAATTTTTTAAAGTTACTAAAGTTATTACCTTCATCTTTAGCTAAAAAGCTGAAGTTTAAGTTACCTAAGTCGTGATATACGGCGCCACCACCCGATAAACGGCGAACAACTTTAATGTCATTAGCCTCAACGAAATCTGTATTAATCTCTTCTACAGAGTTTTGGTTTTTACCAACAATAATCGACGGACCATTCACGTAAAATAATAAGTATTGCTGATCATCATCAATGTTTAAATGTTTTAATGCATATTCTTCAATTGCAAGATTGAGTTGTGGATCTGTAATTCCTTCATTATCAATAAAATATAGCATCCGTTAAGCCCCCTTCTATTCTCTCTATTAAAAGTATAAGAAACTATGACAACATTCGCAATGATTACCCTTTAGAACGCCACGTTAATCCTTCATACGCAAGTGTGACACTGCCGTTATATTGTGAATTGGCTTCATTGACTAAGTCATTATGTTCTCCAAAATGAGGTAAATGCGTTAACCATAACACTCCTACACTCGCATCTCGTGCTAACTTACCACACTCTTCACCTGTCATGTGTCCAGCTTTCGCCCCGTCCATTCCTTTGTAAAAACTACTTTCTGCAACTAACAAATCTGCTCCCTTAGCAAAACCAGCTAACTCTGGGAAAAAAGCAGTATCAGCTGTATAAACAAACGTCTTCTCACCGTTTGTGACACGCATCGCATAACACGTTTTTGGATGTTTCGTCTTTTGAAATGAAAAAGTAAACGGTCCGATGTGTAAGTCTTGTCCTTCTTGATAGCCTTTTCCTTTTGTTGCAACGTGATTGAGTTGATTAAAATCTGTTTCATTGTCATCTGCTGCATTAATCGGAATATGACCTTGAATATTCTTCAATTGTTGCTGGACTAAACAAGCATACTGAAATGAGCCTAGATCAGCTACATGATCGTGATGAAAGTGTGATAATACAACAGCATCGATTTCATCAACTGTTACATACTGTTGCAGTCTCGATAAGGCACCACTTCCTAAATCAATGACTACTTTAAAGCCATCTTGTTCTAACAAATAGCATGATGTCGCGCTTTCAGCCTCTGGATAAGCGCCCCAATATCCAATCACTTTTAATTCCATATAGGACTTTCCTCCCATTTTAAGTTATATAACAGATTAACACTTAACAAATCTGTATTAATACAGTATAGTATAAGTACAAGATAAATTTTCTTAAAATTCAAACCTTTAAGGAGGACTTACTCATGTTAATGTCACCTGTACAGTTTTTCCGTAACCTACCGAAAAAGCAATGCGCAGTTTGCAAACAAGACATGGTAGAGCAAGCCGATTGTTACACAAACAAATGCGAAAAATGCGATTCAATTCACTAATTAGTTTATCACTAAACCATCCATCTCTAAACGAAAACACGCTCAAGTTGGTTTGAGCGTGTTTTTTGCTGTCCTTCTGTGCTAATATAGTGACAACCTGCTTATAAAGGAGGCTTCCTATGTCAATTTCGATCAAGCCATATAACATTGACCATAAAGATGAGCTGGTTAAATTATTGGATTTCTGTCATGAAGATGACACTCCACTTCATATTTTGAATAGTCCTGGTTTAAAATTTGCTTACTCTGCTTTTTATGATCAAGAGTTAATTGGGCTCGCTCTCGCTTGGACAAGTTCTATTCATCCACATTGTACATATTTTCGTATTTTAACTAATCCAGCCTATCGTGTTGAAGAAAAATTATTAAGTAAATTAACCAATGACGAAACGGTGGAAGCTCCATTACAAACATCGGTTTGGGAATCGCAAGAACATCTTAGACACCTTTATGAATCTCATCATTTTCAAGAAATTAGAAGAACTTATTTGCCGACACTAAAGCTTTCACAACTCGATGTGCCTGAGCCAACTACCAACACACCATACGTCTTAAAATCGTTAAAAGATCTCTCTTTAGATGAAGAAAAATTAAATAAATTAGTAACTCTTGTCAAAAACAATTATGAACGCACTCACCTAGCAAACCCAGTCGCGAAACTCGACAATGACCAATGGAAGCAAATGATTCTAGCAGAAGACACGATCCTAGATCGAAGCTACATCTATTTTGATCGTGATAACATTGCAGCTTACTCTTTTCTACACGAATCAGACGAAGAAAGTACATATGAATTAGGATGGTGCGGCGTTGCAGAGGGATACAGTCAGGACATCATTCCTACATTAATTAATCACCAAATACAGTACGCGGTCAATCGTGGTGTTCTGCATATTGCTGGAGAGTTCGATACAACCGATGATCATGCTATGAAAGTTTTTAATCACTTTCCTTTTAATTCATCATCTGCTTTAATAACTTATCGAGAAGTCGATTAAGCTAGCCGTCCCGTTCTTATTTAGGCGAACGCTTAATTATTTAGGCGTTCGCCTGATTATTTTGAAATTCGCTTAATTAATCTGAAGTTCGCCCAATTATTTAGATTTTCGCTTAATTATCCAAAATTTCGCCTAATTAATCTTCACACAAAAAAAGACTGCGCTCAATCAGCCACTTTTAATGACGATGAGTACAGTCTTTTCTAAATTCAATTATTTCTCCGCTATTTCTTCTACAACTCTAATCGCTTGGTCCATACAGTCTGGTAAACCGACACCGCGATAGGCGTTACCGATTAAATAAACACCTGGTAACTGCTCATTCACCTTCTCCTCTAGTCTCTCTAAGCGTTGAAGGTGGCCAACCGTATACTGTGGCATTGCGTCATACAATCGTGTTATAAGTTTGAACCTCGGATCGTCTTCAATCGTCATGATTTTCTTCAAATCATTAATGACGAGTTGAGAGATCTCATCATCAGATAAATCTAGCACTTCTTCATCGCCTGGTTTACCAACATAGGCACGAAGTAAGACAGATCCTTTTGGTGTTGTATGTGGCCACTTTTTAAATGTCCACGTACAAGCGGTAATGCGGTAATCTTCTTTACGCGAAACGACGAAGCCTGTTCCATCTGGTAAGTTTTTCACCACGTCTTCATCAAACGCCATAGCGACATTCGCGACAGACGTATTTTTCGTCTCTGATAGCTCATCCATAAATTCATACTCACTAAACAACTGTTGTGTCACATGGTGTGGTGTTGTCGCAATGACGTAATCAGCTTCTAACGGCTCTTCTTGACCATTAATATGTAACAAGTAACGCTCGTCCTGCTTTTCAACTTGACTAACATCCGTTGACATACGAACATCACAAGTTAACGCATCTGTTAATCTGTCAATTAACGTCTTTAAGCCACCTTCTAGAGTTAAGAACATCCCTTGCTTTTGGCCGCCAGTCTGTTTTTTCGGTGTTGACTTTTGTAAGCCACGAATTAAGCTGCCGTGTTTCTTTTCTGTTTCAAGAAAATGTGGGAATGTTGCTTTTAAGCTTAGTTGATCAATGTCACCCGCATAGATTCCAGAAATGAGTGGATGGATCAGCCTGTCGACTACCTCATCACCTAATCGACGGCGGAAAAAGTGCCCGACAGAAATGTCATCTTCTACTTCTGTTTTACCGGTTGTATAGTCTTTCAGAGCGTCTAATTTACCTTTAAACGTAAATAGGGTTGAGCTAAAAAATGGCGCTAACTGTGTCGGAATTCCCATAACAGCCCCTTGCGGCATTGGGTGAAGCTGGTCTTGGGATAAAATAAAAGCCTTACCTGTTGCACTTCTAATTAATTTGTCCTCTAAGCCTAAATCTTCAACTAAATGTTTAGCTGTCGTTTTACGTTCTAGAAATGAATCAGGACCACGCTCGATTGTAAAACCGTCACGTCGTTCAGTCCAAATAACCCCGCCTAAATGGTCTGTCTTTTCGATTAACGTTACATCAGCACCGACTTCATTCTTTTGTAAATAATAAGCGGCGGTGAGACCTGTAATGCCACCGCCGATAATTGCTATTTGCTTACGCTTATTCGTCATAAAGGATTACCCCTTCAATGTCTCTAGTACAACCTTTGATAACGTGCTAATAAACTTCGGGTGAGTGTTTGGCATGGCTGGGCGATAGTATGAAGCTTGAATATCATCACACACTTCTTTACACTCAATATCATTGTCATATAACACCTCTAAGTGATCAGAAACGAAACCTACTGGTGCATAGACAAATGTTGTATAACCTTTTTGTTCAAAAAGATCACGAGTTAAATCTTGAACATCTGGTCCTAACCAAGGCTCTGGTGTATTACCTTCACTTTGCCAACCAATTTCATAATCTGTAATGCCTGCTTGTTCAGCGATTAAATCAGCTGTACGTTGCAGTTGCTCTGGGTATGGGTCACCATCTTGAATAATCTTTTCAGGTAAGCTGTGTGCTGAAACGATTAAACATGCATTGTTACGCTCTTCTTCCGTCATTTGACCGTATACTTTATTAACCTGTTCCACCCAATATTCGATATAGCCTGGCTGATCGTACCAATCAACAACAGACTTTAAGTTAACGCCGTGCTTTTCCGCTTCTTCTTGCGCACGTCCGTTGTATGACTTAATGCTGAAAGTTGAGTAATGTGGTGCTAATACGATACTAACCGCTTCTGTAATGCCGTCTTTTGCCATCTGCTCAACAGCATCCTCAATGAATGGGTCAATATGCTTTAAACCTAAGTATAATTTGAACTCTACATCATCTTGATCTTCGTTTAATTTCGCCTCTAGTGCTTCACCTTGTCCACGTGTAATACGTGCTAATGGTGAAATACCGCCAATTTCTTCATAACGGCTACGTAAATCTTCAATCATTTCATCAGTCGGGCGGTTACCTTTACGAATATGTGTGTAATAACGTTCTAGATCTTCTTCCTTGTAAGGCGTACCGTACGCCATAACGAGTAATCCTACTTTTTTCTGTGCCATAATTTCTTCAACTCCTCTTACTTCGAAGTGTAGTCGTGGACTAACGCAGCTAAGCGCTTTAGCGTATCTGGTTCGATATCAGGGAATACGCCGTGTCCTAGGTTAAACACATAACCTTCTTCATCTTTTCCTTGATCTAAAATTTCTTTCGTGCGCTTTTCAATGATGTCCCAATCAGCAAGTAAAATTGCCGGGTCTAAATTACCTTGTAGTGATCTCGTGATCCCCATATCTCTTGCTTGTGTAATTGACGTGCGCCAGTCTAGACCAACTGTTGAAACTGGTAAGTCGTTAAACTCTAGTAATAAGTGATTGGCACCAATTCCAAATAGAATCGTTGGAACGTCCTCTTCTTTAAGAGCATTAAAGATTTTTTCCATAACTGGCTTAATGAACATACGGTAATCAGCAGCACTTACTGCACCTACCCACGAGTCAAAAATTTGAATCGCTTTAGCGCCTGCCGCAATTTGCGCTTTCGTATAAGTGATGATCATATCACCTAGCTTGTCCATTAACGCAAACCACGTCTCAGAATCACCGTACATCATCGCTTTAGTTTTATTGTATTGTTTGGAAGGCCCACCTTCAATCATGTAGCTCGCTAATGTAAAAGGTGCACCACTAAAGCCAATAAGCGGAACATTTAACTTCTCTTCAGTTAAAATTTTAATCGTGTCTAATACGTAAGGTACATCGTTTTGTGGGTCCAAATCGTCTAACTTTTCGACATCAGCTTTCGAGCGAATTGGATTATATATTACAGGGCCAACACCTTTTCTAATCTCTACATCAACACCCATTGGCGGTAATGGAGACATAATATCTTTATAAAGGATTGCGGCATCTGTTTGGTAGTTAACCACCGGAAGCTCTGTTACGTAAGCACAAAGTTCTGGTTGATGCGTAATTTCGAATAAGGAATACTTCTCTTTTAATTTGTTGTATTCTGGTTGTGAACGTCCAGCTTGGCGCATAAACCAAAGTGGCGTATAGTCTGTTTTCTCCCCACGATAAGCTCGTAAAATCGTATCATTGAACTGTGTCATTATGTCTCACCTTTCGTCTATCCATCTGCATTCAATATAAAACAAAATGCTCATAGTGTATAGTCATAGGGCTCAAATGTCATCATTTTGCCTAATTCTTCGTTAATAAAATGTTCAAAGGTTGCCAAGTTTCAGCAACCTTTGACTTAAAAAGCTGAATCACGGTTCGATTGCTCTCCTTCTTCACCGTTTAGTGGATTAACTGGAATAACAAAGTAAGAAGGATTGTTAATCATTTGCACTTGCCTTACTCTATAACGTGTCTCACCCGCTACTGTACCAATTTGTTCTACTTCACCATCTATTTCACGGTAAACATTATAATTAATGCGCTCATCTGTCTCACCAGACCAATTTAAATCGACGTACAACCCGTCTAAAAAGCCTAATGACACATTAGCTGATAAATCAGTAATTTCATGTAGTCTGACTGGTGGCTCTAAGTCATCTAAATGATCAGGGACAGTAAAGCTCGTTTGAAGACTTCTTTCGCCATCTAAATCTGTCATAATAGTATCAACTAATGCTGTTGGCATCCGACTTCCAGCTGTTAAATAATGCTCTTCGTCACTCACATCATAACCGATCCAAGAGGCAACCGTATAATTCGGATTAAACCCGATAAACCACGCATCTCTAACACCGCCGTCATGGTGCGGATGTTGGGTCGAGCCTGTTTTCCCTGCGAAATCTTTCGGGAATTCCCCACCAGTTGCAGTACCATCTGTTACGACACCTTCAAGCATACGCGTTAAGTACCAAGAGGTCTGTTCAGAAAACAGTCGGCCTACTTCAGGTTCAGGTGAATCTAACTGTTCACCATGTCGATTTTCAACTTGCAAGATGGTGTACGGTTCAATATATTCGCCACCTTGTGCAAACGTACGATATAACGCGGCCATGTGTAACGGTGACACCCCTTCTTCAAGTCCACCTAAAGCTACTGATAAGCCTTGATCTTCTATATCAAACCCTAAGTCCCGCAAGTATGATAAACCTTGGTCAACACCTATTTCCTCAAGTAATGCAACGGCTGGCACATTTTTAGAATCTTTTAAAGCATCATACATCGTCACTTCACCATCATACGTCTGGTCAACATTCCTTGGACTGTAATTGCCAAAATCTAATGGTTCATCAGTCAGCAACGTATACGGATGATACAAACTTTCTTCTAAAGCAGGGCCATACACCGCAAGCGGCTTAAATGTTGAGCCTGGTTGTCTTTTGACATTAACTCGGTTTAAATCGCCGCGATTGTGTTCACGACCACCAATTGCAGCTCTTACAACACCTGTATCTTGATCTAAAATGATAGTAGAACCTTCAACACCTTCTTGTGACCCTTGGAAAAATTCCTCTTGTTGCATCCTTTTGTACGCAATCTCTTGTGCTTTTGGATCTAGTCCTACTGTGACACGATATCCACCTGTATAAATTTCCTCACGTGTAAAGTGATAATCATCTTCCAACTCATCTAACACTAAATCGATATAACTACTTAACCACG
>NZ_AKIF01000112.1 GCF_000269905.1 Alkalibacillus haloalkaliphilus C5 | reverse complement strand
ACTTGACTCACCGTCAAGAGCAAATTTTAGAGATTGTCAAAAAGCATGGACCGATAACTGGAGAAAAAATTGCAGATGAATTAAATTTAACTAGAGCGACATTAAGGCCAGACTTAGCCATTTTAACTATGGCTGGATTTTTAGATGCAAGGCCAAGGGTTGGTTATTTTTATACAGGTAAAACAGGTAGTGAACTACTTACTGATAAAATAAAAAAGTTATCAGTTAGGGACTATCATTCGGTACCCGTTGTTGTAAATGATCAAGCAAATGCATATGACGCGATTACAACGATGTTTTTAGAGGATGTAGGTACTTTGTTCGTCGTGGACCAACATGGTATTTTAGTGGGAGTGCTTTCACGTAAAGACTTATTAAGAACAAGTATGGGACAGCAAGACTTAACCGAAGTGCCGGTACATATTATAATGACCCGATTACCAAAAATAAAAATATGCCAAAAAGATGACTTGCTAATTGATGCAAGTATTAAGTTGATTGAAAACCAAATTGATGCACTACCTGTTGTTCAAGAGAGTGATAAAGGATTAGAGGTCATTGGACGTTTAACGAAAACGAACATAACAAAAGCTTTCGTAGAACTAGTCAAAAATGAAGACGTTTAAAAGGGGGATTTATTATGCACCCACAAACTTTTTACATTATTTCAGATTCTGTTGGTGAAACAGCAGAGTTAATGGTAAAAGCAGCATTAAGCCAATTCGTTGACTCTAATGTACAAATACAAAGGATACCATATGTAGACGATTTCGAAACATTAGAAGAAGCAGTTTATACGGCTAAAGAAAATAACAGTTTATTAGCGTATACGTTAGTTAAACCAGAATATAGACAAAGAATAGAAACGTTATCTGCCGAATTAGGAATTGTGGCATTAGATTTATTAGGACCACTAATCGAAAATATAACAAACTATCTCGGTCAAGATCCTGTTTTAAAACCTGGTTTAGTTCACAAGTTGGATGAAGATTATTATAAAAGAATTGAAGCAATTGAATTTGCTGTTAAATACGATGATGGTCGCGACGCAAAAGGAATCTTAAAAGCTGATTTAGTATTAATTGGTGTATCACGTACATCTAAAACGCCACTATCGCAATTCCTTGCTCATAAAAAGTTAAAGGTCGCAAATGTACCTATAGTTCCAGAAGTAGAACCACCTGAAGAACTATTCCAAGTACACCCGAATAAATGTATCGGTTTAAATATCAGTTCAGAAAAGCTGAACCATATACGAACTGAACGTTTAAAATCATTAGGATTAGATGGCTCAGCAAATTATGCACAAACTGAACGAATTAAAGAGGAAATTAATTATTTCAACAAAGTAGTAGACAAAATTGGTTGTAAAACAATCGATGTTTCGACAAAGGCTGTTGAAGAAACTGCGAACGCTATTTTAAATACAGTGAAGAAATAATCTCAAAGCGAAGCATTTGATGGAGCGGTGATAAAAGTAAAACCCGAACGAAGTCATTCTCTGATTTCGTTCGGGTTTTGTGTGTTAGTGTTTAAGATAGTACTAACCTCAACACATGAACATGTAAGGTCAAATTCTTAATCGCACCCACAAATAAAAACTAGTTATATCGAAAATATTGTAGTTGAAAACATCTAACTAACATAATAAAATGTAGTATTGTCGAAAACTGTTTTAATTCACGACAAATTAAAACAAACTATTAGCATTAAAGCTAATTTTAGGTTATAATTCATATTTGTGATGAAATTTCAGTAATTGTTTAAACTAACGTTTAATTAGTTCCTTTTACTTGAAAAACACTCTGAGTAATAATTTATATAAATATGTCGATTAATGAAGGGATTTATATTCTTTTATCGAATATCAAATAATATGGTGATGTATATGCAACAGAAGATCCCTGAAGAAATTATTGATCAAATTGTTACTAAAAACGATATAGTTGATGTGATTGGTGAGCATATACAACTGACGAAAAAAGGCCGGAATTATTTCGGACTTTGCCCTTTCCATGGTGAAAATACACCTTCATTCTCAGTGTCGCCCGATAAGCAAATCTTTCATTGCTTCGGTTGTGGCAAAGGTGGGAATGTCGTTAAATTTATTATGGAATTGGAATCCATTACGTTTAGAGAAGCTGTCCAATACTTGGCAGACAAAAGTGGTGAATCACTGCCAGAACAATATGTGCAAAGTTCAAACCAACCTGCTCTATCTGAACAAGAAAAATCAGCTTTAGATGCTTATGAATGGTCCTCAAAGTTGTTTCACCATGTCTTACGTTACACAGCTGAAGGAAAAAATGGGCTCAAATATCTAGAAAATAGAGGATTTAAGCAAGGTGATATCGAACAATTCCAATTAGGGTACTCGCCAAATAAAGATCAATTTCTTTCGACATTCTTACATAAAAAAGGTTTCCAGCTTACAAATTTATTGGATGTAGGTTTATTAAGTAGTCGAGATGGGAATACCTTTTTTGACCGTTTCAAAGGGCGAGTCATATTTCCAATCCAAAACCATCAAGGAAAAGTTGTCGGCTTTGGTGGCCGGGCTATAGAAGATGGTGTTGAGCCAAAATACTTAAACAGCCCTGATTCTAAGCTTTTCCAAAAAGGGAAACTTTTATACAACTTTTATGAAGCAAGAAAGCATTTTCAAAAAGAGAAGGAAGTTATCCTATTTGAAGGGTATGCTGATGTCATTAAGGCATCCCAAGCGGGTGTCTACAATGCAGTTGCAACGCTAGGTACAAGCTTGACTAAGTACCAAGCATCACTACTAAAACGGTATGTTAATCGAGTAGTCATATGTTTTGATGGCGATAAAGCTGGTAAAGATGCAAGTTATCGAGCTGCTCAAATGTTAAAAGACGTTGAGTTGGATGTTTTAGTTGCAAATGTACCATATCAACTAGATCCTGATGACTTCATTGATACTTATGGACCAGAAAAGTTTCAGAATCAAGTGTTAAGAAATGCTGAATCCTATATAGCTTTTGCACTAAATTATTTAAAGAAGGATTACAACCTTCAATCTAAAAATGATCAATTAGATTATATAGAGAAAGCACTAGATTTAATCGCAACAGTAGATCATGCAGTTGAAAGAGATGTTTACATTAAAGAGTTAGAAGAGACTTTTGACTTATATCGAGAAACTCTCGAGAATGAAATTGCAGATCGTAGAAGAATAAATCAGAAGCATATTGAACAAGATAATCGTGTTAAGTTTGAGGAAAATAAAGAAAAACGAACTAAAAGAGCTGAAAAAATATACCCAGCTTATCAAAATGCTGAACGATATTTAATTGCTCATATGCTACAAAATAACTACGTTGCCAATCAAGTACAGGATCAATTAGGCTCTAAATTTAATATGCAAGAACACCAAGTATTAGTCACATATTTATACGCATATTATGAGGAAGGGAATGAGCCGAATGTTGGTCGCTTTCTGGAACGTTTACCGGATGAATCGATAAAACAGTTAGTTTCAGAATTAGCTGTTTTACCTATAAATGAATCATTAGAGAGAGAAGAATTAGATGATTATTTGTTTGCGATCTTAAAAGAGGCTGATGTCGATCAAGAAATTAGATCTCTAGAAAAGATGTTAAAAAACGCAGAGAAGGAAAATGATCCTAAATCTGCAGCACGAATAGGTATGAAAATCCTAGAATTGAGGAAGAAAAGTAATAAATCCAAGCTATAGCATTTGGTTTGGAAGGAGGGGTATCATGCTGAAAAGCCAATTGAATCAAAAGAGGTTGCACAAGACCAAACACAAGATCAAACACAGGATCAGGATTTAACTGTTGAACAGGCTAAAGAACAATTGCTGGAAATGGGTAAAAAACGAGGTGTACTCGTTTATGAAGAAATTGCTGATAAATTAGGACATTATGAACTTGATTCAGAACAGATGGATGAGTTTTATGAACAGATGGCAGATCAAGGTATTGATATTATCGGTGAGAATGATGACCCTAACATTCAAAAAATTGCAAAAGAGGAAGAGTTCGACTTAACCGATTTAAGTGTACCACCTGGTGTGAAAATTAATGACCCAGTTCGTATGTACTTGAAAGAAATCGGGCGAGTAGACCTATTATCTGCTGATGAAGAAATCGAACTTGCAAACCGAATCGAACAAGGTGATGAAGAAGCAAAAAGACGTTTATCCGAAGCTAACTTAAGGTTAGTGGTTAGTATCGCTAAACGTTACGTAGGTCGTGGGATGCTATTTCTTGATTTAATCCAAGAAGGTAACATGGGTCTGATCAAAGCAGTAGAGAAGTTCGACTATAGAAAAGGGTTTAAGTTTAGTACGTATGCAACATGGTGGATTAGGCAAGCTATTACAAGAGCGATTGCTGACCAAGCTCGTACGATTCGTATCCCTGTACACATGGTTGAAACGATTAATAAGCTCATTCGAGTGCAACGTCAACTATTACAAGACTTAGGTCGCGAACCAACTCCTGAAGAAATCGCAGAAGAAATGGACTTAACACCTGATAAAGTTCGTGAAATTTTAAAGATTGCACAAGAACCAGTGTCACTTGAAACACCAATTGGTGAAGAAGATGATTCACACTTAGGCGATTTCATTGAAGACCAAGAAGCGACATCACCTTCTGATCATGCAGCTTACGAGTTGTTAAAAGAGCAACTAGAAGATGTTCTAGACACTTTAACAGACAGAGAAGAGAATGTTCTAAGGTTACGTTTCGGTTTAGATGATGGAAGAACTCGTACACTTGAAGAAGTTGGTAAAGTATTCGGAGTAACGAGAGAGAGAATTCGTCAAATTGAAGCAAAAGCGTTAAGAAAGTTAAGACACCCAAGCCGTAGCAAACGACTAAAAGACTTTTTAGAATAACCTCACTACTCTGCGGAGGTGTACGATGGGGAATGACAATCGAAATCAAGTGATTATCGATGAAATCAAGCATTGGAAACAAAATAAATTGCTACCTGCAGAATACTGTGATTTTTTATTGGCACTATATACGTATGGTGAAGGAGTAGAAGAGAGTACGCCATCAAACGGAGAACATCAACAATCATTTTTCTTTTATGCTGATGTATTCCTTCTCGTACTCCTTCTACCTCTTTCTTTATATTTGTTGACGATGTTTGATTATAATATATGGTTAGAAATGGTCTTATTCTTAGGGATAATAGTGATAATTTTAGGGCATTTACTTTGGTATAAAGAGAGGCATCAATCGTTAGTTCATATTCCCATTATGTTATTGTTTTTGGTGTTTCTAATTGGAACGATTTCATTCATTCATACGTTATACGGACAAGGCCTAGTATTAAATACAACTATTCTCTTTCACTGCATTGTATGGGTAATAGTAGGCGTCGTTCTTAGATACCATTATTTGCTCGCTTCTGGTATTATAGGCATGCTTTTATTGCTATCGATTATATTTTTATAATAATTTCACATTTTAACCCTTTCCGACAAACGTTTTTTAAAGTAAAATATATATAGTTTTGTGTATACATAATAGCTAACGTAAGGAGGAAAAAACAGATGAGCAGAAACCCAATTATTCCATACGTAACAATTGCTACTCTAGGTATCATAGCAATGATTGTTATGGCCGGTGTTGGTTTAGATCAAATGCGCCATGCTGAAGAAGCAACTGAAGAGACAGAAGAAGCTGCTGATAACCCAGAAGCTATTTACGAAAATAACTGTCTATCATGTCACGGTGGAGATTTAGAAGGTGGAAGTGGACCAGAGTTACAGAATGCTGGCGATCGTTTCTCACTTGAAGAACTAGAAGACATTATCTCTAATGGTGTTGAAGGAAGTTCTATTATGACAGGAGATTATGCAACGAATGAAGAAGCTGAAATCCTTGCTGAATGGCTTATGGAGCAATAGACCATAGATTAAAGTCCAGGAGCATGTTTGTAAGTCAACCTTGCAGACCAATGTTTCTGGACTTTTGTTTTACAAAAATAGAAATAGGTGACAACAATGAAAGAATTTGAGTTATCAAAGAGACTAGAACAAGTAAAACAAATGATTCCTGAAGATATAAGCTGTGTTGCGGACATCGGCTCTGACCATGCTTACTTGCCTTGTAAAGTTTGTCTAGAGCAACCAAATGTAAAGGCGATCGCTGGAGAGGTAAATGAAGGTCCGTATTTTGCAGCAGTCAAACAAGTTGAGGCAATGGAATTGTCTAGACGAATTGACGTTAGATTAGGTGATGGTTTGAATGTCCTATCACCTGAAGAAGTTGACTGTGTTACGATTGCAGGCATGGGTGGAACGTTAATTACAAACATTCTAAGAAACGGCATTAACAAGTTAAGTAAAGTTAAAGCCTTAGTGTTACAACCAAATATCGATGCGAGCTCTATTCGAGAGTTTGCGATTGAGCAACAATATGACATTGTAAGCGAAGATGTAATTGAAGAAGACGGTTATATTTATGAAATCGTCGTATTAGAGCCTGCTGATGATGGAATATCATATTCTGATAAAGAAATTTATTTAGGTCCTATTATGTTACAATCAAAAAATGAAGCCTTCTATAAAAAGTGGAGGCATGTTTTTAAGAAGAAACAGTCAATTATCACTCAAATGAAACAAGCTTCAGAACCAAATTATGAGAAAATAAACCAGTTTGAACAACAGTTAATGTGGATTAAAGAGGAGGTATTCAAGTGAATCAGGTTACTGTAAAAGATGTTATTTCAATGGTAGAAAAGAAAGCACCTAAACATTTAGCTTTTGAAGGTGATCCAATTGGTTTACAAGTAGGTGATCTTAATCAAAAGGTAAGCAAGGTTATGGTTACGTTGGATGTACTAGAAGGTGTCGTTGATGAAGCAATTGAAAAAGATATTGACTTAATCGTAGCCCATCATCCTTTAATATTCAAACCTCTTAAGTCTTTAGATTTAAATAGCGAAAAGGGTAAAATCGTTAATAAATTAATCAAACATAGCATAACGGTTTATGCAGCGCATACGAACTTAGATATCGCTAACGGTGGCGTTAACGATATGTTAATGGAACAATTAGGGATAGAAAGTGATGGGGTTGTTGTATCAACTGAGAAAGAGCGATTATTTAAACTTGTCATTTTTACCCCAACTACACATGAGAACGAAGTAAGAGATGCTTTAGCTGAGTCTGGCGCTGGCCATATTGGTAATTATAGCCATTGTACATTTAATAGTGATGGATTTGGCACTTTTAAACCTCAAGAAGGAACTAATCCATATATTGGTTCAACTAATGAACTCGAAAAAGTGGATGAATTACGCATGGAAACCATTGTTCCTGAATCCCTTCTAGATCATAGTATTAAACTTGCTAATGAAGCTCATCCATATGAAGAAATGGCTTATGATGTATATCCATTACACTTAGACGGAGAAGAGAAAGGTTTAGGTAGAATCGGCAAATTAGAGCAGCCAAGAACACTAGAACAGTTTGCAAATGAAGTGAAACAAACCTTTAACGTCCCGCAATTACGATTTGTCGGTGATCCTAATAAGAAGGTGAATAAGGTTGCTGTAATCGGTGGTGATGGAAATAAATATATTAACCAGGCTAAAAGAAAAGGGGCTGATGTGTTAATTACAGGTGACGTTTATTATCATACAGCTCATGATGCATTAGGTATTGGCCTAGGAATGATCGACCCAGGTCATCATATTGAGCAAATTATGAAGCAAGGATTAAAAAATCATTTACAACAAGAAGCTAACAAAGACAAAATGGGTGTTCAATTTGTTTCTTCTGAACAAGTGACTGAACCATTTCAGTTTCTATAAGACTGTTAAATGAATATTTGAAATCTTTTTATTTTTTGGAGTGTTGTTGACACTACGGCTACTGCTTGGTAACCTACTAATAATATTTAGGAAGAAAGGGGAATGGTTAATCGTGTGGGAAGAGAAGTTTGCAAAAGAAGGTCTAACATTTGATGATGTACTATTATTACCAGCTGAGTCAAATGTCGTACCACGAAGTGTAAACGTTAATACGAGCTTAACGAGCACTTTAAATCTTAAAATGCCGATGATCAGTGCTGGTATGGATACCGTTACTGAAGCTGAGATGGCAATTGCAATGGCTCGAAATGGTGCTTAGGTGTTATTCATAAGAACATGTCAATCGAAGAACAAGCTGACCAAGTTGATAAAGTGAAGCGTTCTGAAAGAGGCGTTATTACGAATCCTTTTTATTTAACGCCAGACCATCAAGTGTTTGATGCTGAGCATTTAATGGGGAAATATCGTATTTCGGGTGTGCCGCTCGTTAACGATGAAGAAAGCAGAAAGTTAGTAGGAATTATTACGAATCGTGATCTGCGTTTTATTCAAGATTATTCAATTGCTATTTCTGAAGTCATGACGAAAAATAACCTAGTTACAGCACCAGTCAATACTTCTTTAGATGAAGCTGAAGGCATACTACAAAAGCATCGAATTGAAAAGCTTCCTTTAGTTGATGACGAAGGGACTTTAAAAGGTTTAATTACAATTAAAGATATCGAAAAAGATGTAGAGTTTCCTGATTCGGCAGTAGATACTCACGGTCGCTTACTTGTTGCTGCAGCTGTCGGTGTTTCTGGAGATACGTTAGTAAGAGTGGAGAAGTTAGTCAATGCTGGCGTTGACGCATTAGTTATTGACACTGCTCACGGTCATTCAAAAGGCGTATTAGATACGATTAGTCATATACGCGAAAAGTATCCTACTGTAAACTTAATCGCTGGTAATGTAGCGACTGCTAAAGGAACTAAGGCATTAATTGAAGCGGGTGCTGATGTCGTTAAAGTGGGGATCGGTCCTGGGTCAATTTGTACGACACGAGTTGTAGCAGGAGTAGGTGTACCACAAATTACCGCTGTTTATGATTGTGCAACAGAAGCTAGAAAGCACAATGTACCTGTTATTGCTGACGGAGGTATTAAGTACTCTGGTGACATGGTAAAAGCATTAGCTGCAGGTGGACATGCTGTTATGCTAGGCAGTATGTTAGCAGGAACAACAGAAAGTCCTGGTGATATTGAAATTTATCAAGGTCGTCGCTTTAAAGTGTACCGCGGAATGGGTTCAGTTGCTTCTATGGAGAAAGGAAGTAAAGATCGTTACTTCCAAGAGGAGTCAAATAAGTTTGTTCCAGAAGGTATTGAAGGACGTGTTGACTATAAAGGACCGGTTGCAGAAACGCTATTCCAGATGGTTGGCGGTATACGCTCAGGAATGGGCTATTGCGGAGCAGGTTCATTACATGACTTAAGAGAAAAGTCACAGTTTGTAAAGATTACTGGTGCTGGCTTAAGAGAAAGCCATCCACATGATGTTCAAATAACGAAAGAAGCACCAAACTATTCAGTATAATTTTAAAAACGATTAACCATAAAACCTTTTACGATAATATGGCTTCATATATACTCGCCAATAAGGGGTGAGAGTCTCTACCGGGTTGCCTTAAACAACCTGACTATGAAGGCAGATAACGATACAATTCTGCCTTTCTCCCCCTTTGATGGCAGAGTTGTATTTTTTTATGGTTAATGTGTAATGATGTAATTAAAAAGGTGGTACGAGATTATGAATACGATCGATGAAAAAATTATCGTCTTAGACTACGGTAGTCAATATAATCAGTTAATTACGAGAAGAATAAGAGAACTAGGTGTTTACAGTGAATTATACTCTAATAAAATTACTGCAGAAGAAATTAAAAAACTGAATCCAAAAGGAATTGTTTTATCAGGTGGTCCTGGCAGTGTATACGATGACAATTCA
>NZ_AKIF01000111.1 GCF_000269905.1 Alkalibacillus haloalkaliphilus C5 | reverse complement strand
CCTCTTGTGCTTCAGTACCTTGAACGTGAGGAACGCCCCAAGGCTCTGTTTGTGATAATGCTTCAGCTTCAGCATTTTCTTCGACGAACTCAATTTGCGGATGATTCTCTAAACCGTTAGCTTGATTTTCAGATAAGTTAATATGATATACGGGGAGTAACTCATAAGCATGTAATACATCTTCATCATCAACACCAAACGCTTCTAATAATCCTTTTTCAGCTGGTCCGTTGAATTTCACCAAGTAATCCTCACTATTTTGTTCACTCTCTGCTGCAAATCCTGTTTGTAAAGGTGCTGTTAGTAGTGCTAACGTTCCGATTGCTGCGACTAATTTCTTCATAAAATCCTCCTTTTAAGTATAAGAAGCTTTATGACAGTCCTGATGCCAGTAGAGTAATATGCGAATAACCATTCGAGTATTTTCGACAACACCTCCCAAAATTCGAATTGTTAAAATATTAGCACATGTTAGTTTGTAATGTTAATGGTGAAAAAGGATGAATTTGTAAAAGGCATTGCCAATAGTTGGTAGTTTGAAAACGCTAATCATTTACCTTTTTATTCCAATTGAGCAAATTAAATAGCCTTCCAATAAAGGAAGGCTAAGAAAGTAGGTTATTTATAACGGTCTGTAGTTTTTCGGCGTAATGCTTCCGATCTTCGACTGTAAAAGCTTTCGGCCCTTTTGTGCGTTGTCCACTTTTTCTTGCCATAGCATTCACATAGCGTGATTGTAAAAGTTGATCGATGTTTTTCTCTGAGTATAAAAATCCTTTTTGATGGATAACTGTACACCCTTTTGGAAGTGTGAGAGAAGCAAGTCCGTAATCTTGTGTAACGATTAAATCACCTCTTTTAGCTTGCTGCATAATTTTATAATCAGCAGCTTCTGCTTCCGAATCAACATATATTGTTTCAACACCATCTTGTTGATCAAAAGGTGAGAAGTGGGCGAAGCTTTTAACTAACAAGACGGGTATATTGTATTTCTTTGCTTCGGTAATGGTCTCTTCAGTAACAGGACACGCATCAGCATCAATGATGATTTTCATAGGTCAACTCCTAACAAATAATTTAATTTTTATAGGTGAAAAGTTGTGTTTTCTAGTCGAAATAACAAGTATAATGTAATTTAAGATTAACGTCTTAAATAAAAGGGGGATATTATAATGTCTGATGTGTCAAAGTATATTATATTTCAACTTAATCATGAACGATTCGCCATTAATATTCAACAAGTAAGGTCCATTGAGAAAATGCCAGAACTAACAACGATGCCACAAATGCCTAAAGCAATGAAAGGAATCTTTGAACTTAGAGGTGCAATTACACCAGTCATTGATCTAAAAGAAAAGTTAGAAATGGGACTAGCTGAACAAACTGAGGAAACTCGTCTTTTAGTGTTAACTATTGATGGGAAACAGTTAGGTGTTATCGTTGATAAGGCTACTGAAGTGGTTGATCTAAATGAAGAAACAATTGAACCACCACCAGAAATGGTTGCAAACGTTGAGCGTGAGTATATTACTGGAGTAGCTAATCAAGAAGGTCAGTTGATCGTAATATTAGATTTAGATCGTGTTTTAGACTATGAAGAGTTTAATGTGAAGTCGTAAAGGCAAGTTTTTAAAGTACAGAGAACTTATTTAGATAGCTGGAGAACCTAGTATGTAAATCAGTCAGTGTAAAGGATCGTCGAATTCTATAATTTGGCGATTTTTTATGTTTAAAAAGTTAGCACAATAACCATTATAAGAGTTAAGTGTCAAAAAATACAAACTATGTATTAGTAGTTATTTAATCTACATAATAAAAGTATATGAACATGAACTTAACTTGAAGGTGGTTAGAATAAAGATGGAGGACTTAACAGCATCAGAAATTACAAATTTAATAGCATCATTTTCAACAAATACTATGGCTTCTGTTGTAACATCAGATTTGTTAAAGAAAGCTGAATCTGACGATGTACGCTCTATGTTAGAGTTAGGTGTACAAATTGCGAAGGCTGAAGTGAAGGTGCTGAGTATTTCATGAATCAGGCAGGGCGTGTACTACCAGTTCCTTTTACAGAGCAAGATATTTTGTTACCTAACGATAAGTACTATTCAGACAACTTTGTTATTTTATTAAAGTATAAACTTGGTCAGGATGCGTTGAATTTATATGTTACGTCGTTATCTACTTCGACAAACCCAGAGGTGCGAGCATTTTACAAAAAATTATCACAAGATACAGCTGAATTAGTGGAAAAATGCATAGAGTTAATGGTTAAAAGAGGACTTCATCAACCAGTAATTCATATCCCGAAAAGTGATGAAGTAGAACGAGCACAAACGAAAAAAGTCTTAGGTAAATTCATAGGGGAAAAACGACCTTTAAGTGCTCCTGAAGTGTTGCAAATCCAAAATAACTTTGTGTCTACAGAAGTATTAAAAGAGATTTTACGTTCATTTAGTAAAACAGAAACTTCGGAAATTCGAGAACACTTTGAACGTGGGAAAGATATGTGCTCTAAACACTTAGAGATGATGCAAGCTAAGTTTGAGAAAGAAGAACTTCCGCAAATGCCAACTTGGGAATCAGAAGTTGACACAGAAGGTCTGCCTCATTTTTCCGACAGGTTAATGATGTTTAAAGTGTCTTTGATGGTTGGAGCAATTGGCGCTCGTTATGGTGTGACAGCAACTGCTACACTTAGAAAAGATATCGGTGCAACTTTTAGTAAGATGATGGGAGAGGTAGTCTTGTATGCAGAAGACTCTGCGGCCCTCATGATCAAGAATAATATGTTTGACGAACCTCCCCTTGTCAAGCTAAATAATAATATTTAAAACATTGAATAGTTAGTTGAGATAACAGCGCTAGGTTATGTAAATAATCTGGCGTTTTATTTTGTGATTTTTTATATTTTTATTGAATTATTTCTAAATTAAGTTAAAATACAGTTAGTGCATTACATCACTAATGCACTAGGTTGCTTCGTGAAGAGGTGAGGGAAACATTGATATTAAACCATGAAAGTATGAAACCAATATATATTCAAATTGCAGAATGGTTAGAGACTGAAATTATTAAAGGAAACTTGGATGTAGATGACAAAATTTACTCGCAGTATCAACTTGCAGACTTGTTAAATATTAACCCTGCAACGGCAGGTAAAGGTCTAACGAAATTACTAGACGATGGAATCGTTTATAAAAAACGGGGGCTAGGCATGTTTGTGACTGAAAATGCGCGAGAGCACATCTTACTTAGGCGAAAAAATGAAACGTTAAAAGTCATGATCGAAGACCTTGTAAAAGAAGCAAATTACTTACAAGTAAGCAACGAAGAGCTGTTACGCATGATTGAAGCTACACGAAATAAAAGGGGGAGTGACTGATGGGGGTTATTACGAGTCGTCAGTTAATCAAGTCTTACCGAAGCAGTATAGCCGTTAATCAGTTAACGGTTCAATTTAATGAAGGGGTAATAACTGGGTTGATTGGTCGTAATGGTGCAGGTAAGACAACACTGTTGAAGATGATTGCTGGTTTAGTGAAGAAATCGGGTGGTGAACTATCGGTTTTCGGTGATGACCCATTTAATAGCTTAAAAGTTTCTGCGAATTCCATTTTTGTTAATGATCAAATGCCTTTCCCGGTGGAATATAGAGTGAGAGATGTATTAAAAGAGTTTGAGCGTTTCTATCCTAATTGGGAAAATGACCTAGCTGAACGCTTAACCCGTCACTTTTCGATCGATTTCGATGCACAACCTATTAATTTTTCAAAAGGTAAGCGAAGTACATTTAATGCGATTGTCGGTTTAGCGGCACATGCACCGCTTACCATTTTTGATGAGCCGACAACAGGAATGGACTACTCTGCAAGGCAGGATTTTTACCGTGCGTTATTAAAAGATTATATGGATTATCCTAGAACAATCATCGTGTCTAGTCATCTATTGAATGAGTTAGAAAATGTGTTAGAAGATATCGTCCTTATTCATGATGGTCAACTTTACTTCCATGAAACTGTTACGAGTTTAAAAGAATTTGCGGTTGGATTAACGGGTGATTCTTCTGAATTAAGTTCAGTAACATCGAAGTATGAAGTGTTACATAAGAAAGATGTTGGCTTAAATCAGCAGTATGTTGTTATTGAAAATCAGTTAGATGAAAAAGTTGAAGAGTATCTTAAAAAAATGGGTGTGCAAATTACACCTGTCTCACCAGCGGATGTTTGTGTATACGTAACGAACCGTGAGAATGGAGGGATTGACGATGTCTTTAACCGAAGTAAGCACGTATGATGTAGTGAAAAAGCAGTCTATGCTTAAATTCAAAGCGTTTTCGAAAGTGTTCACGGCCTTAATTATTGCACAAATAATTGCTATGTTGTTCTCGGCTGGTGGAGCTGGTTCGTTCGGAGGTTCAACTGATTTAATTTCGTATCAGTTTTATTATGTCACAGGTGATCTGGTTTTTATTTTTACATTAATGTGGCTATTGCCATTCCTTATGGCTTAATTAAACCAGAACAGCGTACGATTGATTTCACCTTTATCTCTAATCGAGCCACCAATCACTTATCAAACTTTGTTTTTTTAGTAGTAATGGGGGGTGTGGGGGCACTAATAGCTTTTGGTTCATCACTATTATTAAAGACAATTAGCTATTTGTTCGATCCAAATGTTTATGTAGAATCGACTCTTTCTGTTATAAATTCTCTAACCTTAATCGGTGCAATGTTTTTATATATTCTTTTGATGGCGACTTTAGGGTATGTCCTCGCCCTATTAATGAACATACATCCAATTATGAAGGTAATCATTCCAGTTACCATTATCGGTTTAGCAATCTCTGAACCTATTCATGAGATTTTTACACATACTTTTCAGTTTTATGCGCTAGAAGCATCTATGCTCATGTTGCTTGTAAAAGTGTTGTTTACAGTATTATTCCTATTTGGGGCGACCGTACTATTATCTGACCGATGGGAGGTTAGATCATGAGTAACCTTTTAATGACTTTTTTTCCTATTATAATCATTGTGATATGTATTGTAATTGTTGTGTACATTTCTAAAGGGATTTCATTTATCTTACCTGATCAAATCGTGAAAAATCAAAGTCGAATTGTTATTAGTGGTTATAGTACAATCTTACTAATAAGCGGACTAGTATATTTCACAGTGGTTCACGAAGAACAGGAGGTCGTTAATCACACAGAACATATGGATGTAGTCTCTGATATTCGTCTGGATGGAACTTTTGAAGACTTTGACCGGTTATCCGTTCGAGAGTCATGGAGCTTTGAAGTAGAAGATGAACTTACGGTCACATGGGGAGAGCAACATGGGAGACATAACCTTCCTGTTTATGTTAAAGATAATAGGTCACTTAATGGTACTATGGATGTGAAGATTTATACTCCAGAATACTTTGTAATCGGTGATGTTATCATTAGCAATCAGCACCCAATTCCGTCTATAAGTAATCGCTCTGGTACCCTTCAAATTGAAAGTCCTAACCGAATTGATTTGGAGAAAAGTTTAATAACACATGAGCAAACTCTTAAACGCTTTTTGAGAGACGCTGGTCCTAATAACACAAGTTACAACCACAATAGCATTAGTGCGTTAGTCATTGAGTTACCCCCTGGTGTAGAGGTGAATAGTGAAGTTGATCAGTTATTTGATCAAAGAGAAGGCTGAATCTCAAGAGAGGTTCAGCTTTCTCATTTGAAATGAAATTAGAAGTTTGTCATCGAAATCGGCTTATGTCGAGTATAAAAAATTTCATTAATCGTGCTTACGTGTTCTTCGTTAGATATGGCGACTTTGTCGTATAAATGAAGTTTCTTAAAATCGATTACCCCTAGAACTAAACTAGACAAGTCTGATATATCAATTGTGACAGTTGAGTCAGCTTTAGCACCTTGGATCACAGTTGGCTTTCCGTTTGTGAACCTCACTGTTACATCACCAGCATTTTTAGAGTACATCGAGTCAGTCACTTGAAAAGTAATTGTATAATTCGCGTTGTTAAAGTTATGTTTTGATAATTGTTCAAAGAATCGTTTCACATTGATGATTCTATACATTAACCCAAGTCCTGATCGATTCGTCTGGTGGTATACGAAGTTAATGAGCTCATCAGATCCATCTCTTGCATCAGTGAAGAAATGATGAACCGTTTCATCTTGTGTTGGGAAAGAGATTCGATGTACTTGGTCTTTTTGTGAATGGAAAAATGTTGATAGTTGTTGTAAAGCATCTTTATCGGTATAAACGAACTCATGGACGATGATGTTGCTTGATAAGAAATTGTTCGTTTCTTGACGTGCCCTAAAAGAAAAGATCGCATATCCAGTTAATTTGTCCTTTTTCTTAACACCGACGACTTTAATGTCAAACTTCTCAAATGCCCGTTTGTATTGGAAAAAGCTTTTTTTCATTAGCCCGTGCTTTTGTGTTGCGAAAGTATTATAACAGTCGACTATTGTTTGTCCCTCTTCTTGTGTTATAAATTCAAGATCTTCTTTATGTTTGAAGTTTGGAAAAGCATGCGGTGCAACAGTGTAAACATCTTTTTTAAGCCCGTAGCCAAAACCCATTTGATAATAAAAGTCTGGTCTAAACGCATATAATGCAGCTAACGCATAACCTCTTTGATCAAAATAATCTAAATAAAAATCAACGAGCGATTTTGCGACACGTTCTTTCTTGTGTAACAAGTCGACCCCTACTGAGCTTAACCCACCCGTTGGAAGGAATTGCCCAAACACATTCATTTCGAAATCAAATAACTTCATAGAGCCAATTAGTTTGTTGTTCTTAAAAACACCATAAGGTACAACACCTTCAGTTTGACTGAGAAATTCTTTTTCTTGTTTAACTAACTTCTCAATTTCTTCTTCACTACTAGCTGGGTTTGATGTGTAAGCTTGTTCGTGCAATATGACATTATCTCGGTATTCTTCTTCACGTATTTGTCTTACTTCGTGCATGATGACGCCTCCTTAATAGCTTTATTATAGAACTGTTGGGACAATTATCCAAGAGATTGTAAATTGTTTAATAACTTAGTCGTTTATTTTAAAAGTTATTTCTAATAGATATATAACTTTTTTGTAGGCAAAAAATACTAATCGTTTAATTTTTCTGGCAATTCAGTCTTGTTATTTGTATAATGATTATTGATAAAAATAATGGAGGGTTGTGGATGAGAAAGCAAGTTAAAAAGGCGGGTCTGGTTTTAATAACCTTTTCAATATTAATGTTGTTAATGGTAGCGTCTAATTATAACCAGTCTAACGCCTCAATATTAGGACTGACAGAAAAAATATCGGACAAGTTAATCGAGACATTAGAGACAGTTGATGATGCACTATATCATGATGTTGTTGTCGTATTTGATGATTTAGAGAATGTAGATAAGCTTGATCATTTCAATCGTAATTATCACGCATATGAACACTTGCCTTTTGCAAGAGTTTATTTAAACCAGGACGAAATTGCTGAAGTATCTCAATGGGATGAAGTGAAGTTTATCGAACCTAACCAAAAGTTGTCCCTATTTAATGCTGAAGGTCGGGAAATGACACAAGTAGATACTATGCAAGAAGAGTACGGCTATACTGGTGAAGGTGTAGAAATAGCTATTATTGATACAGGGTTGGATGGTTTACATCCTGATGTACAACACAATCAGTTGAGAAACTGGCAAGTAGCGGGTACCGTTTTAACAGATGACCATCTATATGTAAGTACAACACCAGATGGTACAAACATTGAAACAAGTGTATATGATGCTGAATTAGAAGTAGGAGCACCTGTTAACAATGATGAATATGGTCATGGTACCCATGTTTATGGAACCATTGCAGGTAGTGGAGAAGCTTCTGATGGCCATTTACGTGGGATGGCACCAGATTCAGACGTGCATAGTTATAGCACATCAACTGGTATGTTATTAGTCTATACATTGGAAGCATATGATCACATCATTGATCTAGTTAAGAATGAAGAAGCAGATATACGCTTAATTTCAAATAGTTGGGGTTCTGATGGTTGTGAATTTAACCCTAATAATGCTACGAATGTAGCAGCAAAAGAAGCTTTTGATTTAGGGATATTAAGTGTTTTTGCATATGGAAACTCTGGGCCAGACAGTGATACATGTAATCCGTATGCCGCATCACCATATGTTTTAGGTATTGGTGCGACAGATAAGTCTTTTGATGTAACTGGCTTCTCTTCTAGAGGAAAAGAAGATGGAAATTATGATCGTGAATTAGCATTACAAAATGCAGAAGCTTATTATAACGCTACTGTTGAAGAACAAGAAAATTGGGATTATGAAAGTGATCCTATAGGTTTATATCGACCATCTGTAGTAGCACCAGGTGCTGACATCGTTTCGGCGCAAAACCCGCTTCACGCTATGACATTAAGTGGTACTTACTACGGTTCAGCAAGTGGTACTTCAATGGCTACACCGATGGTTACAGGTGTATTAGCATTAGTCATTGAGGCTTATGAACAAAATCATGAGGGAACTTTAAGTCCTGCACAATTAATTCGTTTAGTGGAAGTGACTGCTGATCAAGATGTTATGCACGGATACCATGAGTATGAAGCTGGTGCTGGTTTTGTTGATGCTTACTTAGCAGTTGCAAGTGCTGTAAATGGTGATATTCCAGACGAAGTGACTTTAGATGATTTAGTAACTTATGAAAAACCTGAAGATGTTGTTGTTGAAAGTGGTTCTTATGAAGGGCAAGTTGCCATAAATTCATGGGAGACAAATGAAGGGTATGAAACGCATACTTTTGAAGTAGAAGAAGGAGCACTAACTGCTACAGCTAATATAAATTGGGGCTTGGCGCTTGAAAACATTTACATTTCATTATATGGACCTAATGGAGATGTGACAGACGTTGATGCGGCGGATGCACAGTCTGCTGGGTTACTAGATTTAGAGAGTGAGCGTTCTGTTTCCGTGAACTTCCCTGAACCAGGCACTTGGACTGTGCGTGTCGATGGAAGAGCGAATACACTGACAAGTTACGAAGGTGAATGGCATGTGGAGTATCCTAAGGATTTGAATTATGACCCTGAAACAGTTTTACAAGTAACCCCTGAAGTTGTATCTGGCAATGAAGGTGTAGACGTGTATGCTGAAGTTTTAGATCCAGATGGTCTATCTGATCTTGAGTCAGTTGACTTGGTAGTTGAATCATCAAATGGTAAGACGTTGCATCATTTTACAAAAGAAGATTTTAATGAGAATGAAGGTTTATTAGAGTTAGAAGAAACGGATTTAAAGTTAACGGCTAAAGCACCTTGGGTTGTTAAATTAACTGCTAAAGATTCAGCAGGTAATGTAACTTATGAACAGGCTTTAGTTGGAAGAGAATAGTAAGAAGGAAAATCGCCGGAATATGTTCTGGCGATTTTCTTGATAATGTAGAGTTAACAGTGAATGGAAGAAATTGGTGTTAATATATGTTAAATTAAATGGAGGGGAGTGATTAAATGCGAAAGCGCGTTATACTTGCAGGTGGTTCTGGCTTTTTAGGGACATCTTTAGCTCATTATTTAGTTGAAGAGGGTTATGATGTTGTTATTTTAACGAGAAATGGTTCTGAGGTTTCTGAGAATGGAGTTCGTTATGTCCAGTGGGATGGTGCAACTTTAGGTGATTGGGCTACTGAAGTGGATGGTAGTTTTGCAGTTGTCAATTTTACAGGTAAAAGTGTTAATTGTATTTATACGAAGGCGAACAAAGAAGAAATTGTCTCATCAAGGTTGAATTCAGTTCATGTTATGAGTGATGCGATCAACCAGGCTGAGACTGCCAA
>NZ_AKIF01000110.1 GCF_000269905.1 Alkalibacillus haloalkaliphilus C5 | reverse complement strand
GTTCAATTCAAAGAAGGCATCAAAAGATAATTGAAGAAGCTCCTTCACCTCTTTTGACAGAAGAGACTCGACAAGAAATGGGTGAAGCGGGTGTGAGAGCAGCCAAAGCAATTAACTATAAAAACGCTGGAACGATTGAGTTTCTAGTTGATGAAGATCAAAACTTCTATTTTCTAGAAATGAACACACGTCTTCAAGTCGAACACCCCGTTACAGAACAAATTACAGGTGTCGACCTTGTTGAAGAACAACTTAAAATTGCTTATGGAGAAAAGCTATCATTCTCTCAAGAAGATTTACAGATTAACGGGCATGCCATTGAAGCTAGAATTTATGCTGAAGACCCGAAGACATTTTTCCCATCACCTGGTCAAATAACAGCCTTTAATCCACCAGTTGGAACTAACATTCGTCATGATATAGGTGTTAACAGCCAGTATAAAGTAACGCCTTATTACGACCCAATGGTTGCTAAATTAATTGCATTCGGCAATTCTCGTGCTGAAACAATTGAACACTTAAAAGAAGCATTGAATGATTACGAAGTAGAGGGCATTAAAACGAATATCCCATTTTTAATTGATGTAACCCAATCACCTGCATTTCAAAAAGGTGATACGAGGACATCGTTTATCCAAGAATTTATGATTAAACAATAGGAGGAAGTTAAAATGACAGAAGTAAAAGCAAACATGGCAGGAAACGTATGGAAAGTATTAGTGAGTGAAGGTGACACAGTGGACTCAAGTCAAGATATTGTTATTTTAGAATCGATGAAAATGGAGATTCCAATCGCTGCTGAAGCAAGTGGTACGGTTAAGGAATTAAAAGTTAAAGAAGAAGATTTCGTTAATGAAGGCGACGTTATTGCCATTATTGAATAAACAGTATGACTATAAAGGAGTACTGACTATATGAATCGATCGAAACAAGTACAAATAAAAGAAGTCGGTCCAAGAGACGGCTTGCAAAATGAAAAGAAAGAAATCGCAACAGAAGATAAAATCGAATGGATTAATCGAATGTCAGAAAGCGGACTTTCATATATCGAGATCACCTCATTTGTTCATCCGAAGTGGATTCCTCAATTAAAAGATGCTGTTGAGGTAGCTCAATCGATTGAACGAAAAGATGGGGTAACGTATGCTGCTTTAGTTCCGAACATGAAAGGTTTAGAACGTGCGATTGAAGCTGAAGTAGATGAAGTATCCATTTTCATGTCTGCTAGCGAATCGCACAATAAAAACAATATTAACAAATCAATTTCTGAAACTTACCCTGTCTTAAAAGAAGTAGTCGATGAGGCTAAAAAGGCCGGTAAATCTGTACGAGGTTACGTTTCTACAGTGTTCGGCTGTCCTTATGAAGGCAATGTCGATGAACACCAAGTAATCGATGTCTGTGACAATCTTTTTAATATGGGCATCGACGAATTGTCGATTGGTGATACGATCGGGGTAGCTAATCCAGTTCAAGTCGAGCATGTGTTAGGTGAGTTTGAAAAACATTTCTCAAAAGAGCAACTCGCTTTACATTTTCATGATACGCGCGGTATGGCTTTAGCTAATACTGTTGTAGCACTTCAGCTCGGCTATCATATTTTTGATAGTGCATTAGGTGGTTTAGGCGGCTGTCCTTATGCGAAAGGGGCTTCTGGAAATGTTGCAACAGACGACTTAGCCCATATGCTTCAGCAAATGGGGCTAGAACAATCGATTGACCTTTATAAACTTCAAGAAGCAGCTCAATTTATAGAATCAAAACTAGACCAACCTTTACCGAGTAAACAAATGGGTATTTCAAGAAGGTTGTAAGAAGGACGTGATGTTTTGAGCACTGTTCAGTTTGAGATGATTGATGATTACATTGGGAAGTTAACGTTAAATAGGCCTGAAGCGGCTAACGCTTTTTCCAAACAGTTAATGCAAGATTTTAACGAACAACTTGATTCAATTGAACAACACGAAACATTAAGAGCATTAATTATTACAGCCAATGGTGAAAAAGCTTTTTGTGCAGGAGCTGACTTAAAAGAAAGACGCACAATGACACAAGACCAAGTCGTTGAAACAGTCGGGCAAATTGGCTCACTTGTCACACGTGTAGCAAACTTAAAAGTTCCAACGATTGCAGCTATTAACGGTGCTACATTCGGAGGTGGCTTAGAGCTAACATTAGGTTGTGACATCCGTATTGCAAGCACAAACGCCAAAATGGGACTAACTGAAACGTCTTTAGCGATTATTCCTGGCGCAGGTGGAACACAACGTTTAGTACGCTTAATCGGTTTAGCTAAAGCAAAATATTATATTTTAACTGCTAAACGTTTCGATAGTTATGAAGGAGAACGAATTGGTTTAATTGAAAAAGTCGTCGAACTTACAGAACTACAAGGCGAAGCTTTACAGATTGCTAATCAAATAGCTTCAAATGGACCTGTTGGCGTTCAAATGGCTAAACAAGCGATTGATGAAGGTTTAGACCATGACATTGAAACTGGATTGAAATTAGAAAGAGAAAAATACTTAAATACGATTCCAACTAAAGATCGCTTAGAAGCATTAGAAGCTTTTAAAGAGAAGCGAAAACCAATCTTTACTGGTAAGTAGAAAGGGTGACCATAACATGGCATTTGAAGAACAACACCAAGCGATTCGCGATCGAATAGAAAAAGGTGGTGCGGAAAAGTACCACGAAAAGAATGCTGAAAAAGGTAAAATGTTCGTTCGTGACCGTTTAAAGATGTTATTAGATGAAGATTTAAACGTAGAAGATGCATTTTTTGCAAACTGTGTTGATGAATCGTTACCAGCAGACGGTGTCGTCACAGGTTTAGGAAAAATTAACGGTGAGACCGTCGCGATTATGGCGAATGATTCCACTGTAAAAGCTGGCTCTTGGGGCGCACTTACGGTTGAAAAAATCATTCGAATCCAAGAAACGGCAATGAAACTAGAAGTCCCAATGCTGTACTTAGTTGACTCAGCAGGTGCACGTATTACAGATCAAATTGACATGTTCCCAAACCGGCGTGGAGCAGGTCGTATTTTCTATAATCAAGTAAAAATGTCAGGGCGAGTACCACAAGTTTGTTTATTATTTGGTCCATCTGCAGCTGGTGGTGCCTACATACCAGCCTTTTGTGACATCGTAGTAATGGTTGATGGCAATGCCTCGATGTACTTAGGCTCTCCACGAATGGCTGAGAAAGTAATCGGAGAAAAAGTGTCACTTGAAGAAATGGGCGGTGCACAAATGCATTGTTCAGTATCAGGTGTTGGAGATGTTTTAGTTAAAAGTGAGCAGGAAGCAATTGAATATGCTCAAAAATATTTAACATACTTCCCACAAAACTTTAGAACGCAACCACCTGAAAAAGAAACGATCGATCCTGGTCAATTTGATAAAACGATTAGCGACTTAATTCCAGAAAATCAAAATGCTCCGTTTGATATGTATGAGTTAATCAATCGTTTGATTGATAACGATAGTTTCTGTGAAATAAAGCGAGAGTTTGCAAAAGAGTTGATTACTGGGTTAGCGAGAATTGATGGTAAATCAGTTGGGATCATTGCGAACCAACCACGTATGAAAGGTGGCGTATTGTTCCATGACTCAGCAGATAAAGCAGCAAAGTTTATTCAACTGTGTGATGCGTTTAACATTCCGCTTGTCTTCTTAGCTGACATTCCAGGCTTCATGATTGGAACGAAGGTTGAACGTGCTGGTATTATTCGTCATGGAGCGAAAATGATTTCAGCTATGAGTGAAGTAACCGTACCGAAGATTTGTGTCGTCGTAAGAAAAGCTTATGGCGCGGGACTATATGCGATGGCAGGACCAGCTTTTGATCCCGACGTAACGATAGCACTTCCTACAGCGCAAATTGCTGTTATGGGACCTGAAGCTGCCGTTAACGCTGTATATGCTAATAAAATTGCTGAACTACCGGAAGAAGAGCGCCCGGCATTCATTAAAGAGAAACAAGAGGAATATAAAGAGAACATTGATATTTACAGACTAGCTTCTGAAATGATTGTTGATGATATCGTGCAGCCAAATAACTTAAGAGATGTATTGACACAAAGACTCGATATCTATCAATCTAAAAACTTAACATTTACTGAACGAAAACACGGTGTTTATCCTGTGTAATAACTTCAATGCAGCATGGCTTAGCAATTCGTACTAAGTCATGCTGTTTTATTTACTAATTTAAGTCAACGAGGCATTCAAGTTTATTATATTTATAATATGTAAACTTATGATTGGAGGATTAATATGTCATATGATGCGATTGTTATTGGTGCAGGTCTTTCTGCCTAGTTACGACGGCTGAGATTGCTAATAGTGGTAAAACAGTATTATTACTTGATCAAGAACCCGAAACCTCATTCGGTGGACAAGCTTGGTGGTCTTTTGGTGGGCTATTTTTAATAGATTCACCTGAACAGCGCAAAATGGGGATTAAAGATTCACTAGAATTAGCCGAACAAGATTGGTTCGGCTCCGCTAACTTTGACAGAGAAGGTGAAGATTACTGGGGAAAGCAATGGGCAAAAGCTTACTTACAATTTGCTGCTACCGAAAAAAGAGACTGGTTAAGGCGACTAGGGATTAGTTTGTTCCCTGTCGTTGGTTGGGCAGAGAGAGGCGGATATTTAGCAGAAGGTCACGGCAACTCGGTTCCTCGATTTCACATCGTTTGGGGAACTGGCCCTGGCATTGTAGAACCTTTTGAAAAGCTAGTTAAAAAGTTTATCGCCGGTGGATTGGTTACATATAAACCACGGCATCAAGTTGATCAATTAATGATCAACGGCCAAGTCGCAACCGGAGTTAAAGGCTCTATATTAAAAGATGATCATGATAAACGTGGTGAGAAAAGCTCTCGAGAAGTCGTGGGTAATTTTGAATATGAAGCAGAACATATCGTAGTTGCGAGTGGTGGCGTAGGGGCCAACTTCGACCTAATCAGAAAAAATTGGCCAAAACGGTTAGGCAATCCACCTAAAAATATGATTTCAGGTGTTCCTGATTACGTCGATGGACGCATGATTACTATTGCTGAAGAATCAGGGGCAAACATTGCAAATAAAGATCGTATGTGGCATTACACCGAAGGAATTAAAAACTGGAACCCCGTTTGGTCTCATCACGGTATTCGTATATTACCTGGACCATCATCCATTTGGTTAGATGCAGAAGGAAATCGCTTCCCTGCACCAAACTTCCCTGGTTTTGATACACTTGGAACGCTTGAGTCGATCATGAAAACGGGTTATGATTATTCATGGTTTATTTTAACGCAAAAAATTATTGAAAAAGAATTTGCTCTTTCGGGATCTGAACAAAATCCTGATTTAACTGGAAAAAGTATTAGACAACTGCTAAAACGAGTGTTACCAGGAGCACCAGGACCTGTTGAAGCCTTCAAATCTAAAGGTGAAGACTTTATTGTAGCTGATCAATTATCTGATTTAGTTAGTGAAATGAATGAATTAACAGGAGAAAATCTACTTGATGAAGAACATATACGTAAACAGATTGAAGCTCGTGACCGCGAAATAAACAACAAATTCACTAAAGACTTACAAATTACTGCTCTTAGAGGTTCACGATTTTATAAAGGAGATAAGTTAATCCGCACAGCTAAACCGCACCAAATTTTAGAAGAGAAGAATGGACCATTAATTGCTGTACGATTAAACATACTAAGTAGAAAGACGCTTGGTGGCCTGCAAACTGACTTATCAGGTACCGTGTTAGGCCAAAACGGTGAACCGATTAAAGGATTATACGCAGTAGGAGAAGCATCTGGATTTGGTGGCGGTGGGATTCACGGTTACCGTGCATTAGAAGGAACGTTTTTAGGTGGCTGTTTATTCACAGGAAAAATCGTCGGAAGAACAATTGGTAGTTATAGTTAACTATAACTATATTATGTAAACCTTACTAAAAACCTACGATAGAATGGATAGAGGACCATGGTTCATTTACTCATTATATTAGGCTTTGTATTGATTTCTTTCTTTATTATTCTTTCACAAACAATACTTAAAGCTAAAAATGATTACAATTTTATGTTCTTTAATAGCTTGTTTTACATTAGTTTAATGACCGCGATCATTGGGCTAATAGGCATCATCTTAAATGTTGGTGTCATTAACTTTCACTTATTATTTGGTGTTAGCGTGATTGTTTTTGTTGGTTCAGTATTAAGTATGTTCACTTCAGTTTTTTTCTACAAATAGAGAGGAGTTATCATTTTGGGCTCTCGTATTATGCACTTAGTCATAGCAAATCGTATTTTGGAAAATGTCGACGTTTTTGACCGTACAGCTTTTTTACTCGGAGGAATAGCTCCTGATGCTGTATCACCAAAAGAAAAATCACATTTCTATAGTGGCGAACATCACAATTATACTAGAATTATTGATTATGAAGCGTTTTATAATAAATATAACTTATTATTCGATGAAGACTATATTAAAGGATACTACACTCATCTCATTGCTGACGATCTATGGTTACAAGGGTTTTATTTACCATGGTTAAAAAATCGTATGGAAGCAGATGAACAATTGTTTAAAGCATATCATCGAGATTTTTGGTTCTTAAATGCAAAATTAATAGAATACTATGGTTACCAAGAGGAGTTAATCGATACATTGAATTCGAACCTTCCGCAAATAATCGACCTAGAAGAAGTCAAACAACAACATGTGATCGATTTTACAAACTATGTATTAGATGATTTACATTTTGACAGCCAAAATATCAATGAAAAACTTGAAGTATTTACTTTACAACAAATCGTCGGTTATATTGAAACATCAATTGAACAAGCACTCTATCGATTAAATCAACACCAGATCATCACAAAACATAATAATAACTATTAGAAAAGACGCTTGGAAATTTTTGATCCAAGCGTCTTATTATTAGTTTTGCACTTTACCAATATCACGAATTTGATCAACGACGTGTGGATTCTCTAAAGCTGATAGATCGCCAGCGTCTTTATTTAAATAGGCTGACTTAATAGCACGGCGCATCACTTTAGCATTTCGTGTTTTCGGTAGATCTTCAATAATATGCACAGTTCTCGGTGCTATTGCTTTTCCTAGACGATTTATAGCATGATCAATTAGCTCGTTTTTCAAAGCCTGTTCATTATTTGGAACACCTTTCGTCACAACAAATGCAATCGGCTTTTCACCTTTAACTTCATCAGGAATGCCAATCACACCAGCTTCCACAACCGATTCGTGTTCAACAAAAATCGATTCAATTTCAGCTGGCCCTAAACGTTTACCAGCTACGTTTAACGTATCATCAGAACGGCCAGTGATCGTATAAAAACCTTCATCGTCATGAATAACCCAATCTCCATGGACCCATGTATCTTTAAATCGGTTCCAATACGTGTTCTCATAACGTTCATTTTCTTTGTAGAATGCGTTTGTCATACCGACCCACGGCTGTTTCAGAACTAATTCGCCAACTTCGCTTTCAACGCGGTTTCCATCTTCGTCATAAACATCAACATCCATACCTGGTAAAGCAGCATTAAAGCCAACTGGCGCAATTGGTTTGACTAATACATTACCAAAAATACCGCCTGAAACCTCTGTACCACCTGAATAGTTGAAGATTGGAATCTCTTTACGACATACTTTTTCGAACAGCCACATCCAAGGCTCTTCATTCCAAGGTTCACCTGTTGAGCCAATCAACTTTAATGATGATAAGTCATGTTGTGTTACATATGATTCATCTAACGTCATGAGTGTACGAATTAACGTTGGCGCGATCCCTAAATGGGTGACTTGATGTTTCTCAACAATCTCCCAAATACGATTAGGCTTAGGGAAGGTAGGGGTACCTTCGAACATTAATATTGTCGCACCATTTAAAAGCCCGCCGTATACTAAGAATGGTCCCATCATCCAACCCATATCAGTATACCAAAACAGTGTATCACCAGGAGATACATCCATTGTAATACCCGCATCAAAAGCAGACTTTAATGGGAAGCCATTATGAGTATGAAGAGCACCTTTAGGCTTACCAGTCGTACCTGACGTATAAATGATCATATAAGGATCATTGCCATTCGTTTTCACTGATTTGAAATCTGCATTTGTAGATACTAACTCAGACCACGTAACGTCTTTAGTATCATCCCATGTGACATCAGTACCTAAATGTTCGACCATAAACACTTTCTCAATTGATGGCGATTCATTAACAGCAATTGTCGCTTCATTTTTTAAATTAACAGGTTTACCACCACGGCTGAAACCATCAGCTGTAATTAAATATTTAGCTTCAGCAGCGTTCATACGTGTTGAAATTGCTTCTGATTTGTAACCAGAGAAAGCAGGAGAGAAGACTGCGCCAATTTTAGAGATCGCTAACATTGCAATCGTCGCCTCTGGAATCATCGGCATATAAATCGTAAAAATGTCACCTTGTTTAGCACCATGATTAATTAAACCATTCGCTACACGGTTCACTTCTTCATCTAGCTTTTTAAACGTGTATGTTACCGTATCACCAGCGTCACTTTCCCATATAAGAGCGTTTTGATCTCTGAACTTCGGATCTAATGCCCATTTTTCTACAGCATTATAAGCCACGTTTAATTGGCCATTAACAAACCATTCTGGGTACACCACGCCATTAGATAAATCTAACGTTTGATCATAGTCTTTAAACCAATTAATATCTAATTCCTTAATCGATTCATGCCAAAATTCAGCAATGTCATGAACACTATAATTATGAAACTCATTATAATTGTCAAAACCTAAACGGTTCATAAATTGATAAAGTCGTGTTTGTTTTAAAGCGTTTTCATCAGGAAACCAAACTGCTTTCGTCATATAAGGGATCACTCCGATTCATATAGATTGATTTGCTTGAAAATTATAATATCTATAGTCAATTATAACGTAGAACATAAGGAGTGAGAAGGTAATACGTGTAATCGGTTACAAAAAAAGAGTGTTAAAAACGTAAAATAGGACAACATACAAGATCATTAGATTAATAGGAATAATACAGAACTACACATAGAATATTTAAATAAGACAAATTACATAGGTAAAATGCAAAAAATAATTTTCTATAACGATATGTAACTTATAAATAATGATTAAGTTGGCAACAAAACAAGTAAAGATAAACAGGCTATAAATACTGTCACAGCAACGTTTAGAGTAGGATTAATGAGACTTGATGCTACTTTTAAAATCAATCATTAACTTGGTATAATCGATGTTATGTAAACCTAAATATAAAATTTAATAATGGTAAATACATATTTTTGATGTCTTTTAAGTATTTACCATCATCATTCATATATAATTTTTTGTTATTTTAATCATAGAACTCCATATGTGGTTTTTCTGCTTTATAAAAATCCATTCTGTCTTTTAAAGTTCCGGTATGAAATTCGAACTTATGACCATCAGGATCTGTAAAATAAATTGATTTTTTATCTTTTTTATTTCTTTCGCGTCCAGGTAAAACATTAACATTCAATCTTTTTAATTTGTTGTAGAAAAGATCAAAGTCTGTTTCATCAATTGATAATGCAATATGCGTATATGATTCGTTTATTTCATGACGTGGTATATTTTTTTCTACATTAAGAGCAATCCAAATCCCGTTCATGTCAAAATAAGCAGTATTTTTTCCTTTAACTAATAACTTTGCATCCAATACTTCTTTATAAAAATCAATTGATTTCTCTAAGTCAGACACAGAAAATAGTAAATGATTGATTCCCTTAATCTTCACTTGATCACCTCTAATTGGTAAAACCGAATTAACCTTTCATTTAAAACTTTATTTTTAACCCTCCCTCCCCCTTTTCT
>NZ_AKIF01000109.1 GCF_000269905.1 Alkalibacillus haloalkaliphilus C5 | reverse complement strand
CCGCTGAGATTGCAGCCATATTGCAGTTAAACCCAGACTGGTAAGCAATTGCGCTTTCAGTCCCTTTGAATTCAGCAATTTTCTCTTCTAATTTCACGTGTAGATCTAATGTACCGTTAATTGTACGTACTGCACCTGCCCCTACACCGTGAGAATCAACTGCTTGTTTAGCAACTTCTTTAAGTCTTTCATCAGTTGCTAGTCCAAGATAGTTATTTGATGAAAGATTGATTAATTTTTGACCATTAATTGTAATTTCAGGTCCATTAGCACCTTCTACAGGGTCAATTTCATTATAAAGTCCTTGGTCTTTTAATTCTTGTAAATTTTCATTTAAAAAACGATCTAAAGTTTCACTAGGCATTACGTTACCTCCTAAAAAGTTGTCAAAATCTAGTTTTCCCAATATGTATCATAACATGATTTAAGCTGTTATGGGGAAATCACGATACATGATTTTCTCATCGACAAAACACTTTAAAGCATAAAAGAAAACAGGGAGATGAACTCTCCCTGCTAACATAGCTTATACATCTCTTACTTTTGATGTTTCTCTTGTTGGCTGATGCTCACCAGATTCTATAGCTTTAATGTAGTGACAAGCTGCTGCGTGACCATCAGTCATATAGTCTTCATTACGCAATTCTGGTACTTCTTCAGCACACTTATCTGTCGCAAATGGACACCTAGTATGGAAACGGCAACCAGTTGGCGGATCGATTGGTGAAGGGACATCACCTTGTAAGAAGATACGCTCTGTCTTCTTTTCTGGATCCGGTACAGGAATTGCTGATAATAAAGCTTTTGTATAAGGATGTTGTGGGTTTTCGAAAATTGACTTCGTGTCACCCATTTCAACAATTTTACCTAAATACATAACGATAATACGATCAGAGATGTGACGAACAACTCCTAAGTCGTGTGCAATAAATAAATACGTCAAATTCCACTCATCTTGGAATTTCTTTAACAAGTTTAATACCTGTGCTTGAATCGATACGTCCAACGCAGAAACTGCTTCGTCACAAACAATTAATTTCGGGTTAACTGAAAGTGCACGAGCAATACCGATACGTTGACGCTGACCACCTGAGAACTCGTGTGGGAAACGGTCAGCTTGGTGTGGCTGTAAACCAACTGTTTCCATTAATTCTGCAATACGATCATTACGCTCGTCACGTGGCACTGCGTTTTGAATTTCCATCGCTTCGTTTAACGTTTGACGTACTGTCATACGTGGGTTTAATGATGCATAAGGGTCTTGGAAAATAATTTGTAAGTCTTTACGCATCTTACGCATTTCTTTCTTATTTAAGGAAAGTAGATCTGTACCGTCAAACTCAATTGTCCCATCAGTTGGGTCATCTAAACGTAAAATAGCACGACCTGTCGTTGATTTACCACATCCGGACTCACCAACAACACTTACTGTTTCACCTTCATAAATTGTGAATGAAACATCGTCAACAGCCTTTACGTTATTTACCGTACGACCGAGTACTCCACCTTTAATCGGGAAATACTGTTTTAAATTATTAATCTTCAGAAGTTCTTTTTTCTGGCTCATACACTTTCACCTCCGGATCGCCATCCCATTCATCTGTGTAGATCCAGCAACGAACTTGTTCACCTTCACCAACCTCATCAAGGTTTGGTAGTTCGCTGTGGCATAAGTCAGTTGCAAATGGGCAACGTGGCGCGAATCGACAACCATCAGGCATCTCATGTGGTGCAGGAACTGTACCTTTAATAGGGATTAGCTCCTCTTGGTCCACATCACTACGTGGTAGTGAATTTAAAAGGCCGACTGTATATGGGTGTCTAGGGTTTTTGAATAGCGTTTTAACGTCAGCATATTCAACGACTTTACCGCAATACATAACGGCAACATAATCACATGTCTCTGCTACAACACCTAAGTCGTGCGTAATCATGACAACAGACATGCCCATTTCTTCTTGTAATTCTTTAATCAGCTCTAAAATTTGTGCCTGAATCGTAACGTCTAGCGCTGTAGTAGGCTCGTCTGCAATTAATAACTCAGGGTTACATGCTAATGCCATTGCAATCATAACACGCTGGCGCATACCACCTGATAATTCGAATGGATACTGCGTCACACGCTTTCTTGGTGACGGAATTCCCACTAGCTCTAGTAATTCAACTGCTTTTTCCGTACCGTCTTTCTTATCAAGACCGCGGTGGATTTTCAATGCTTCACGAATTTGTTGACCAATTGTGTAAACAGGGTTTAATGAAGTCATTGGCTCTTGGAAGATCATTGAAATTTGATTACCACGTACTTTACGCATTTGTGCTTCACTATAATCTAAAAGGTTTTGACCTTTGAAATTAATTTCTCCACCGACGATTTCACCTGGTGAATCGATTAATTGAAGGATTGATAAAGCACTAATACTCTTACCAGAACCTGATTCACCTACAATTCCTAATGTTTTTCCTTTAGGAACATCAAAAGTAACACCGTCAACAGCTTTGATTTCATTTCCTTCTATAAAGAAAGACGTTCTTAAGTCTTTAACTTCTAAAATTTTCTCATCACTCATGATCCTACACCTCGCTTTCTATCAATTAATCGTTAAGATCAATACGCTTGTTAAGGAATTTATAAGAAATATCGACTAATAAGTTAACGACAACGAATACTACTGAAATAATCAGAATACACGCTTGAACAACTGGGAAGTCACGGTTCATAATTGAGTCAACTAATAATCTACCCATTCCGTTAATCGCGAATACTTCCTCTGTTAATACCGCACCGGCAAGTAATGCACCGAATTGTAGACCGACAACCGTTACAACCGGGATTAGTGCGTTTTTAAGCGCGTGCTTATAAATAATAATACGTTCTTTAACACCTTTTGCACGTGCTGTACGAATATAGTCTTGTGAAATAACCTCAAGCATACTTGAACGTGTCATACGTGCAATAATAGCTGCACCGGCTGTACCTAAGGTTATAACTGGTAGTAAGACTTGCTCTGGTGAACCCCAACCTGTTGGCGGGAACCAACCTAAGTTAATAGAGAACCACTGCATTAACATTAAGCCTAACCAGAAGTTCGGCATGGATAAACCGAATAATGCAACAATCATAATCGACACGTCAGCTACTGAATACTGGCGTACCGCTGAAATAATACCTGCAATTAAACCTAAGAAAATACTTAATACCGTAGCGTATAATGCTAACTCAATTGTTACCCAAAAACGTGGAGCTACCTCATCGACTACTGGTGTGTTGTAACGCATGGACGTTCCAAGATCGCCTTGGACAACACCTGTAATATAATCAAAATACTGTACCGGCAATGGATCATTTAATCCTAAACGATTTTCAATTTGTTCGACCATCTCAGGCGGAGCATTCTCCCCTGCCATCAACTGTGCCGGGTTACCAGGTGTTAAGTGCATTAGTAGGAATACTAAGATCGTAACACCTAATAATACCGGAATCAGTTGCAGGATACGACGGATTATAAATACAGTCATCTATTTTGCACCTCTTTTCTATTTTTTCATTTTTGGATCTAACGCATCACGTAAACCATCACCAAAGATGTTAAACGCTAATACAACAACAACGATAAATGCACCTGGGAAGAATGCGATATAACCAGCATCTCTCATATAACCTCTACCATCATTTAACATCGCTCCCCACTCCGGTGTAGGCGGTTGCGCACCCATACCTAAGAAGGATAAACCTGCAGCTGTTAAAATTGCTGTTGCAATATAAAGAGTCGCATTAACAATAACTGGTGATAATACGTTCGGTAAAATGTGCTTAAAGATGATTCGTCCATCACCAGCACCTAAAGCTCGGATTGCATCAACGTACTCTAGCTTTTTCGCCGCTAACGTTGAACCACGAATAATACGAGCGAAACCAGGAACAGCGTAAATAGCTACGGCAATCGTTACGTTCACTAAGCTTCCACCTAAAATACTTACAATTGCTAAAGCTAGTAAAATACCTGGGAAAGCTAAGAGAATATCGATAAATCTCATAATAATGTTATCAATGCGACCACCGTAGTAACCCGAAATAATACCAATCGGAATACCGACTAGCGCCCCCATAATAACTGAAGCAAAACCGATCCCCAGCGTTAAGGACATACCATGAATAATTCGTGTGAATATGTCACGTCCCATGTGGTCTGTACCGAACCAAAACTCTGCTGAAGGACTTTCGAACCTGTTCATAACGTCCGTATCATTTGGAGAATTTGACGTTAATAAAGGACCAATTATTGATACAACTATTAGAAATAAAATGGTGTAAAAACCAATCAAGGCTGCTCTATTTTTTGCTAGGCGTTTGTAGAAATCTTTTATTGATTTAACCCTTGGGTTTTCTACTTTTTCTTGCACGCCTTCTTCTACCTGTTGATTTGACACAGCTTATACCCCCTTTTTAAAACATCGCAAATTTTTGAAAATTTAAATTGTGAACCCTCACTTTAAACATTTTACCACAAATGTAAGCGCTTTTTTATGTTGTTTCTTGGTAAAAATATTTTAGCGAGTCTACTTTCTCAACTATCATAAACGTACATTCATAATAATACAATAATTTACCCCAAATTAAGTCTATTCAGAATTTGCAAATAATATTGAATATAAATTAAAAAATATAGTTCCTTCATTATATATTGTCACTACATTAACAACTTAGAGTAAATTTAGACAAAATATAACCTTGCTAATAGTTTGAAAATGATTTATATTATGTTTGAGGGCATGCCTAATATTTTAGGCTACTCAAATACTTATAAATTACCAAGGGGGTAACACAAGCATGAAGTCAAACAGAACTTTTTGGCTTTTAGCCGTAATGCTAGTCTTCACACTATTTCTAGCAGCTTGTGCTGGTGATGGTACTGGAGAAGAAGAACCGAGTACTGACGAAGATCCAGATACAGGCGAAGAAGCTGGAGAAGATGAAGACGAAGATGCTGAGGAAGATTTACAAACTGAGGTTGACGTTGATGGAGATCACGTAATCTTAGCAGTTTCTTCAGATTTAGTATCATTAGATCCACATGGTGAAAACGACGTTCCTTCAAGTAACGTCCGTAATAACATTTATGAAACACTAGTTTATCAGGACGAAGATATGGAAATCGTTGAAGGTCTTGCAACTGACTGGGAAGAAGTAGACGACACTACATGGGCTTTCACACTACGTGAAGGTGTACAGTTCCACGATGGCACAGAGTTTACTGCATCTGCAGTGAAAGCTAACCTAGAGCGTGTACTAGACCCTGCAATGGCGTCTCCACGTACTTTCCTTTACGAGATGATTGAGGAAGTATCAGTTGAAGGTGACTACGAAGTTCACATTACAACTGAATACCCATTTGCTCCACTATTAGCTCACTTATCACACGATGCTGGTGGTATCATTAGTGAAGAAGCAATCACAACTGACTATGAGCAAGCTTTAGAAGAAGCTGGCTATGACATGTCAGTAGAAGAGTACTATGAACTTCGCGCTGAAGGTGGCGAAGAGTTTGAAGAAGTATCAGGAGAAATCGCAGAGTATGTTGGTACTTATGTAGCAAGTAACCCGCATGGTACTGGTTACTTCCAGTTACTAGAGCGCGTCTCTGGTGAAGAAACGACATTAGAGCGTAACGAAGACTACTGGGGTGAAAATGCACTTCCTGGTGCTGTAACGTTCAAAGTTATTCCTGAGCCTGGTGCTCGTTTAGCAGAGTTAGAAACTTATAACTCTCACATTGCTGATCCAATTCAGCCAACTGATGTAAGCAACGTTGAAGCGTTAGAAGACGCTTATGTTAATACTCAAGAATCTGTAAGTTTATCTTACATTGGGTTCAACATGGAAAAAGAACCATTTGATGATGCTCGTGTACGTCAAGCTATTAACTTAGCTGTAAACCAAGAGGAGATCATCGAAGGTATCTATGATGGTAATGGTATTCCTGCGCTTGGTCCACTAGCTCCAGACGTATTCGGTTATGACGAAGATGTATCTGGTTTAGGTTATGAGCCTGAGCGCGCTCAAGAGCTTCTAGAGGAAGCTGGTTACGGTGATGGTTTCGAAACAACTCTATGGACTAACGACAACGAGCAGCGTGTAGAAACTGCTCTTTACGTTCAAGACGTATTAGGTGATTACGGAATCGATGTTGAAATCGAAGAGCTAGAATGGGGTGCTTACTTAGACCGCACATCTAACGGTGAACATGATATGTTCGTATTAGGTTGGTCTACAGTAACAGGTGACGCTGACTATGGTCTTTACTCACTATTCCACTCTAGTGCTCACGGTTCAACTGGTAACCGTTCATTCGTAGATGATCCAGAACTAGATGAACTTCTAGATGCTGGTCGTCGTGAAGGTGACCCTGAAGCACGTCAAGAAATCTACTCTGAAGTACAAGAGCTATTAACTGAAATTGCTCCTATGCTTTACGTTCACCACCAGAACTACCTAACTGGTGTAAGAGAAGAAGTTGATGGTTTCTGGGTAGACGCATTAGGTATTTATCAGCTTAAAGACGTAACAATTAACGATTAATCTTTAGGCATTCATAAAAAGGCTGGCATTGAGCCAGCCTTTTTTGTTTGTTTAATATGAAATTCACCGATAGCTTTGAGCATCTTGAACCGTTTTATGAGCCTCTCGATTATTTTTTTGAGCCTCTTGCACCGGTCTATGAGCTTCTAAGCTAAAAAGAAAAAGCTACGAGGATAAACTACCTCATAGCTTTTATATTATAAGTTCTTCGCTTTTTTCTGAGCTCGTTCACGTTCACTCTTGTTTAAGATCTTTTTACGTAAACGGATTGACTCAGGCGTTACTTCACAATACTCATCATCATCTAAATACTCAATTGCTTCTTCTAATGTTAATTTTCGAGTACCTTTCAGTGTAACGGTATTGTCTTTTGTTGCTGAACGGACGTTAGTTAGTGCCTTTTCCTTCGTAATATTAACTGTTAAGTCGTTATCACGATTGTGCTCACCAACGATCATTCCTTCATAAACCTCAGTACCAGGTTCAACAAAAATAACACCACGGTCTTCAAGTGCCATAATACTATATGGTGTTGCTTTACCTTTTTCTTGAGATACTAATACACCTTGGCGTCTTCCACCACAGTACCTTGAGCAACAGGCTCATAAGCATCAAATGAATGGTTTAAAATACCGTAACCACGCGTTTGAGACATAAACTCAGTTGAATAACCAATTAGGCCACGAGATGGTACTTTGAACTCTAATCTCACTTGGCCGTTTCCGTGGTTAATCATATCAAGCATTTCACCTTTACGTGCTCCTAAAGACTCCATAACTGGACCTGTATAATCTTCAGGTACATCAATTTGAACACGCTCATACGGCTCACACTTCACACCATCGATTTCTTGTATAATAACTTGAGGTTTAGATATTTGTAGTTCATATCCTTCACGACGCATATTTTCAATTAAAATCGATAAGTGAAGTTCACCACGACCTGATACGATCCACGCATCTGGTGTTTCAGTTTCGTCAACACGTAAGCTCACATCTGTTTCAAGCTGAGTTAATAGACGTTCTTCAATTTTTCTTGCTGTAATATAATCCCCTTCTTTACCAGCAAACGGACTATTGTTAACAACAAAACGCATTTGTAAAGTCGGCTCATCGATTCTTGGGATTGGTAATGGGTCATGATGATTAACATCACAAACTGTCTCACCAACGTTTAAATCTTCCATACCTGAAACGGCAACGATATCACCGGCTTCAGCCTCTTCGATCTCAACACGTTTCAATCCGATAAAACCGAACAACTTCGTAATACGATGGTTTTTAACTGAGCCATCTTTCTTCATTAAAGCAACTTGGTCGCCGACTTTCATTTTTCCGCGGTAGACGCGTCCGACACCAATACGTCCGACATAATCGTTGTAATCAAGTAACGTTACTTGGAATTGTAACGGTTCGTCGACAAGCTTTTGAGGCGCTGGAATGTGCTCTAAAATTTTCTCAAAAATTGGATCCATCGTTTCGTTTTGATCTTCTGCTTCATAACCTGATGTTCCTTGTAGTGCCGAAGCATAGGCTACAGGGAATTCTAACTGCTCATCGTCAGCCCCAAGCTCGATAAATAAATCTAATACTTCATCGACAACTTCCTCAGGACGGCTATTCGGACGGTCAATCTTATTTAAAACAACCATTGGTTTTAAGTTTTGTTCTAATGCTTTCTTTAACACGAAACGAGTCTGTGGCATACAACCTTCATATGCGTCAACGACTAACAATACACCATCAACCATTTTCATAATACGTTCCACTTCACCACCAAAGTCAGCGTGGCCTGGTGTATCTAAAATGTTGATTTGTGCATTGCCATAATTTATAGCTGTATTTTTCGCAAGGATCGTAATCCCGCGTTCCTTCTCTAAATCATCCGTATCCATCGCACGATCATCAACGTTTTCATTATCGCGAAACGTCCCAGAATAGTGTAACATTTGGTCTACTAACGTTGTCTTACCATGGTCAACGTGCGCAATAATGGCGATATTACGAATATCTTTGTGCTCTTGCATAAAAACGCTCCATTTCTATAACTAAAATTTCCTGCCTTTGTTATTATATATCAGTTGAGCTATACTGTATAGTTTTTAACGAAAGGATCTAAATTAATCAACATATCTAATCGATTTAGCAAAAGTGATAACAAACACCCCGACCGTTAACAAGCAGCATGAAGCCACGAAAATAATTTCATCTACTGAAAATCCTAAAGAAATAAACAATGAAGTTAGAAGAAATGAAACAGGAAGTAATCCCATTGATGCAAATGAAATTAAACTCATCATCCTTCCAATATAGTCTTCATCTGTGTTTGCTTGAATAGCCGATAGTATTGGCACATCTATGATAGACATTGTTAAACCAACTAAGCTAATGGCAACTAAGCTAATCCATAACTCACCTGTTAAACTAAAGATGACCATAAATACACCAAGCGCAACGATACTTACTAACGAAACAAGTCCACGCCGTCTATTTATATTAATAATTCCAACAATCACTGCTCCTATTAACATCCCGACACCTAACAATCCACTTAATAAACTATAAGTAAACTCACCGCCACCGATCACATTTCGCGCGAAAATTGGTAACCCCATTTGTAGCGGTCCGCTTAAAAATAAATTAAGTGAGACTGATGTTAACATTAATGTTAATAAGAAAGGGGACTGTTTTACATAACGAAGACCATCTATAACTGATCGCCAAACAGACTGGTGTTCTTGTTGTTCTTCTTGACCCAAACCTACTCTTCTCCGTAAATATATATCAACTACAGCAGCCAACAGAAGCATTATACTAACTAGACCAAACATCAACTCATAACTGCCAAATCCAATAACAACACCTGCAATTAATGGGCCAGCAATGACTGAAAAACGCTGTGTCGTATGAACAATTGAATTCGCTCGAGTTAGTTGTTTTTTATCCACTAATTTCGGAAATAATGAAGAACTTGCTGGCCAAAAAAATGCATCTAACAAACCAAATAAAAACGCTAGCCCAACTAACACCCAAATGGAAACTAAATCAAAAACGAGCAAGCCAATAACGAGCACTAATAAAACAGCCTTTGTGAAATCAGATAACAACATTACTGTCGCTTTATTAACACGATCAGCAATGGCACCACCGATTAACATAAATAAAAGCCTCGGAATAGAACTTGCGACAAACACAAACCCCAGCATCGCTTCTAACCTTAAGTAATCAACGACATACCAATTAACCGTAAATAAAAAGAACGCCACACTTAAACTTGAAGCTAAAAAAGTTAAGAAATATAACACAAATGATCGATTCCGATACAACGGCAAACGACCTTCCCCTGTATTATTGTTCACCACTTTCATCCTCTCTTAAGTTAGAAACAATTCTTCTAACT
>NZ_AKIF01000108.1 GCF_000269905.1 Alkalibacillus haloalkaliphilus C5 | reverse complement strand
AGACCCCAGGGATGCACCTGCGTCTTCTAGCTAAGCTTCGAAGCAGGCTTTCTCGGTGCAAAGCGCAAGGAGGTTACTCGAAGTAGCAGCTTGGCTCACCAGCCGCCCCTGCATAGAAAACACTGCGACAAACGACCGTAGGGAGTTTGAGCAGGTGTTGCACTTGTGCCCTGTGGGTAAAAGCGAAGCATTTTGATGGAGCGGTGATTAAAAGACAAACCCGAGCGAATTCAAATCGTGATTTCGTTCGGGTTTTGTGTAGTTGCGAATAATTTAGATTCAATTTGTTTATTAGATCATCTCAATCAAACGTTTGATTAAACATGCCAAAATTACATAAATCAGCCATATTCTTTCATACTAATTTTAAAGATTTCTCTCAGTAAAAACTTTATAGCCTTGCGACGAAATTTTTTCTCTTTTTATGGTATGATATAATGTGGAGTAATAAACAGAATAGTTAGAGGTGGACGTTAATATGTTCGATAAATTACAAAACCTTGAGGACCGTTACAACCAATTAACCGATTTACTAATGGATCCTGAGGTCATTAATGATTCCAATAAATTACGCGAATACTCAAAAGAACAAGCAGAACTACAAGCAGTAGTTGATAAGTATCGCCGTTATAAAGAGATTACAGAGCAAATTGAAGATGCCAAAGTCATGTTATCAGATGAATCGGACGAAGACATGGTTGAAATGGCTAAAGAAGAATTAGAAGAGCTACAACCTGAAGTTGAAACATTAGAACAAGAAATGAAATTACTACTTATTCCGAAAGACCCGAACGATGATAAAAACGTTATTATGGAGATCCGTGGTGCTGCAGGTGGAGATGAAGCGGCTTTATTCGCAGGAGACTTATACCGTATGTACTCTCGCTATGCAGAAACGCAAGGCTGGAGAATTGAAGTCATTGAATCACATGAAGCAGACGTTGGCGGTTATAAAGAGATCATCTTTATGATTAATGGTAAAGGTGCCTTCTCCCGCTTGAAATACGAAAATGGCGCACACCGTGTACAGCGTGTTCCAGACACTGAGTCAGGTGGCCGTATCCATACATCAACTTCAACGGTTGCCGTTTTACCTGAAGCAGAAGAAGTTGAAATTGATATTAACGAAAAAGACATTCGTGTAGACACATTCGCTTCAAGTGGTCCAGGTGGTCAAAGTGTAAATACAACAATGTCAGCCGTTCGTTTAACACACGAACCAACAGGCGTTGTCGTATCATGTCAGGATGAAAAGTCGCAAATTAAAAACAAAGAAAAAGCGATGAAAGTACTTCGTGCACGTATTTATGAAATGTATCAAAAAGAACAACAAGATGAGTTAGATGAAAACCGTAAATCAGCAGTCGGTACGGGTGACCGTTCTGAACGTATTCGTACTTACAACTACCCACAAAACCGTGTAACAGACCACCGTATTGGCTTAACGATTAATAAGTTAGACCAAATCGTCGAAGGTAAAATCGATGAAATTGTAGAAAACTTAATTATCGAAGAACAAACGGCTAAATTAGAAGAGATCGGTGAATAAAATGGCGAAACGAACAGTAAGGGAAGCCCGCACTTGGGCTTCTTCTTTTTTAAAAGAGCATAATCGTGAAGAACGTGTCGCAGTACTATTGTTACGTTATTTGTTAGGTGTTAACCAAGCCCAATTCCTAGCGATGCAAACCGACTTTGTTGACGCGCACATTGAGCACGAGTTCATTTCTTGGATTAAAGATCACGCTGAATCAGGTAAACCAATTGAGCATTTTACTAACGAAGTCGAGTTTTATGACAGGTCTTTTTATGTAGACGGTCGTGTACTTATTCCGAGGCCAGAGACGGAAGAGTTAATTGTAGCGTTATTAAACGAAGTGAAAAATCCGCAAACGGTTATTGATTTAGGGACAGGAAGTGGCATCATAGCTATTACGTTAAAGAAAGAATGGCCAGAAGCTAAAGTCTATGCGTCTGACCTATCTGAAGAAGCCTTGTCTGTAGCACATATTAACAGTCAAAAGTTAGGTACCGACGTTCAATTTGAAGAAGGTGACTTTTTAAAGCCATTTATTAATGAAGGCGTTACACCAGATGTCGTCGTTTCAAACCCGCCATATATTCCGTATGCCGAACGCGAGCATTTATCTGAAACAGTTTCGTTCCACGACCCAAGCCAAGCCCTTTTTGCAGAAGATGGCGGACTTGCCGCTTATGAAACAATTGTAAGCCAAGTCATGCAGTTACCACAAAAACCTGAGCTAACGGCATTTGAAATTGGATACGATCAAGCTGAAACAGTACCTAACCTAATAAAAAAATATGATACGAATGCACAAGTAAAAGTAATTCAAGACATTAATGGAAAAGACCGGATTGTTTTGTGGAAGTAAAAAGTCCTGGCGTAACTACTGAGCGTCAGGACTTTATTATTCTTCTACCCATTCCTTTTTCAACACCCCATAAACAACATGATCAACATAAACACCATAAATATTTTCAGCAGCACGAATAGTTCCTTCCTCTGTGTATCCCAATCGCTCTGGAACCGCACGACTTTTAATATTTTCTGAAGCAGCACGAATTTCAACCTTATTCATCTTTAAATAGTTAAAAGCGTAATCGGTTAAAGCATTCGCCACTTTCGTTATAATCCCGTTACCTTGATACCCCTCACCTAACCAGTAACCAATATGGGCGATATGATTGGACTGATCTAGTTTGTTGTAGCCAGCAATGCCAACAACTTCGTCTCGGAATACGATGACAGCATGCATTCCACTATTTTCAGTATAACTTTTCTTCGCCATTTTAATAAATCCCATTGTATCTTCAGGTTTTTGTGTGCCATCAACCCAATTAAGCCATTCTCTTAAATAGTCGCGACCTTCATTTGTTAATTGAAATACCACGTCACGATCGCCTTCATCTATAAGTCGCAAATAAAGGTCCTCATCAATGTTATAAGTGAACATACCGCCAACCTCCTAGCCTTTTAAAGTATTCTAACATTTTTTACTAGATTCATGTATAGATAAAGTCTCTCAAGTCAATAATGGGATTAATAGATTAAGAGAAAGGTTTGAGGGGCATGCGTTACATTATTGTTGGTTTATTAGTTGTCGTTATGATTCAAGTATTTTTTACAGAAAGTGTAGCAGAGCAGCAAGACGATTCAGACTATATCGTCATTCCAGATGAAGCGATTCGCCTTCGTATATTAGCTGATTCTAATGATGAAGAAGCCCAGAAGGTGAAAGAACAAGTCCGTGATAAAGTGAACGAACAAATTACGGAATGGGTCGAAGAGTTAACGTCAATTGAAGTTGCAAGAGAAACTATTATTGAAAATCTACCAAAAATAGAAGAAATCGTAGCTGACGTGACAGGTGATGATGACTTTACCGTTGAGTTCGGTGATATTCAATTCCCTGATAAAGTGTACGACCGTTTTGTTTATCCTGGTGGCGAGTATGAAGCGATTTTAATTACGTTAGGATCAGGTGAAGGCGACAATTGGTGGTGTGTCTTGTTTCCGCCGTTATGTTTCGTTGAGTTCGCAGACGGTACAACAGTGTTAGAGCACGATGATGAGGAAGAAGTAGAATTAGAAGAAGAACAAGAAGCAGAAGTTAGCTTTTTTCTATGGGATTGGTTAAAGAAATTGTTAGGAATTTCATAGATTTGTTCATAATCAATCATTTTCCCTCATAGCTTAATAGAGAAAAAGGCTAGGAGGCGAATGTAATGATTAAAGTGGTGCATATGAATGAAGTGTCGGAATTAGAATATGAACAGTTTTTTAAAGAAGGACATGCTAAAGATCAAAAACCGCAGGAAGATTGGGCGAAAGAACACGGTTACTTTTTAGAGCTAGAGGGCCAAAGAATTGGCTATTTCGTCTTATACCCTGTTAAAGGTGGCGTATGGTTAAGGAAGTTACTTATGAAAGAACAAGCGAATCCTGCACTTATTATTATGACATTTGAATGGATTTCAGAATACGCTCAACGTGTCGGTTATGAAAAGTTGTTTGCGCACGTAGATGATCCAAATCGTGAAACGTTATTTGAGATGAATCATTTTAAAGAGTTAGCACAATCGCCATATCCAGAGGCTAATTTAGACGGTAAATGGTATGAAAAACTATTAATTGTTAACGCCGAATAAGTTGTTTGCACTTTTGCTGTTTTCCTTCCATAATAATAGAAGCTAATTCAAGAGTAGAAGGAGAACGGCGATGGAGACGATTTGTTGGAAAGTAGACGAAGATGAACAACTTCAAAATCATCCATATATTATAGAAGCAGCTAAGCAGTTACAGCACGGGAAGACGGTCGCTTTTCCGACTGAAACAGTATACGGCTTAGGTGCTGATGCAACAGATGAACAAGCGGTACAAGCTATTTTTGACGCAAAAGGTAGACCCGCTGATAATCCGTTAATCGTTCACGTCGGAATTCGAGATGTCATTGAGCAACATGTGACGGGTATTTCGATTAAAGCACAGCAATTAATCGATGCTTTTTGGCCAGGGGCTTTAACGATTATTTTACCGTCAAAAGGTGGATTGGCGAATAATGTAACAGCAGGTCTTACGACAGTTGGTTTTAGAATGCCAGATCACCCAGTTGCTTTAGCGTTGTTGCAAGAAGCGGCGATTCCCATTGCTGCACCAAGTGCCAACAGTTCAGGTAAACCAAGCCCGACTTCGCATGAGCACGTTTTACAAGACTTAAACAGTAAAATTCACGGTGTTGTCGACGGTGGACAAACGGGGGTCGGCGTTGAATCGACCGTTATTGATTGTACGTTAGACGTGCCGATGATTTTACGTCCAGGTGGTGTGACTCAAGCAGAAATTGAAGCAGTAATCGGTACAGTCGATCTTGCACCATCATTAGTTAAAGGTGACGATACCCCTCGATCACCTGGTATGAAATATAAACATTATGCTCCTGACTGTCCAATATGGGTCGTTTCAGGCAATAGCCATCATATGCGTGAAGTAATTGAACAGCAACAGTCTGAAGGCAAGCGCGTTGGCTTAATGATCAGTGACGAACGGGCTGAAGAATTAGGTGTAGCAACTGACTTAAGTTTAGGAACTCGCGACAATTTAGGCGAAGTAACAAGACGTTTGTATCATACTTTGCGTAAAGTCGATACATTACAATACGACGTTGTTTTAGCAGAGTCATTTTCAAAAGCAGGAATTGGCGAAGCATTGATGAATCGCCTTGAAAAAGCAGCAACTAAAATTATATAACAGACAATCACGCTCACCTTCTAAAATGATTTGGACATGCATACATTGAAATAGTATGTCCGAGCATAGGAGGAACGAGCGTGATTTCTTTTTACGAAAGCTTAACCCCTTTTATATTGATCGCTTTTGCAATTGGTATGGATGCATTTTCTGTTAGCATGTCTGTAGGATTAATGCGACAACGTTTACGCATGTTAGCTTATTTTATTGGACTAGTTGGCTTATTCCACATTATTATGCCACTTTTCGGTATGGGACTTGGTAACTTTTTATCACATCAACTCGGGGCCATTGCACAGATTATTGGTGGTTGGATGTTAATTATGATTGGTGCCCAAATGGCAATCGCCATATTTTTTGAAAAAAATATGGAAAGGTATGTCGGTTACGCGAGTTTATTTATTCTTGCTTTTACCGTCAGTTTGGACAGCTTTTCTATCGGGATTACGATCGGAATGTTAGGAATCAATTTATTCGTTGTCGTCATTTTGTTTGGTATTATTAGCATGCTTTGTTGCTGGGCTGGTATTATGTTAGCGCAACAAGGCGAACGCTTTTTAGGTCGATATTCAGAGGCGATCGGAGGCGTAGTCTTAATAGGGATTGGAATTCAAATGGTTTGGTAAAACAAATGACAAGATGACAAATATCGAGTAAAATGGAACTAGAGTCGAAGTTAAAGTTGCAGGAGGGAATCTAGTTGCAGCGAGTGTTATTTGTCTGTACAGGAAATACGTGCCGCAGCCCAATGGCAGAAGCGGTATTAAAGCATAAATATCCTCATTTTGATGTACAATCTGCCGGAATGTTTGCAGGTTATGGTCAAAAAGCGAATGACAATGCGAGACAAGCGCTTGAAAATAAAGGCATTTCATGTCATCACACATCTCAACCAGTTACACGCGAGTTGCTTAATTGGGCGGACTTAATTTTAACGATGACAGATGGACATAAACAATCGATCAAACTAGAGTATACGAGCTTTGATGATAAGCTGTTCACGTTAAAAGAATTCGTCGATGATGAAGGCGACTTAGATATTGTTGATCCAATCGGGTTAAGCGTTGAGACATATGAGCATACATTACAAGAAATAGAGAAGTATATTGACCAAATGGTTGAAAAGCAGGAGGGAAATTCATGAGAGTAATTATCGCATCAGACCACGGTGGCATTAATTTACGTAACGAAATTTCATCACTTTTAGAAGAGATGAACATTAACTATGAAAATATCGGTTGTAGTTGTGAAGGATCGGTCGATTACCCAGATTACGGTATTCCAGCAGCTGAACGTGTTGCAGACGGTGAATTTGACTACGGTATTTTAGTTTGCGGAACAGGGATCGGCATGTCGATTTCAGCTAATAAAGTAAAAGGTGTCCGTTGTGCTTTAGTCCATGATGTCTTCAGTGCAAAAGCTACACGCCAACACAATGACGCAAACGTGATCGCACTAGGTGAACGTGTCGTTGGACCAGGATTAGCACGCGAGATCGTGTCAGCTTTCTTGAATGAAGAATATGAAGGCGGGCGTCACGCTAACCGCGTAGCTAAAATTAAAGCATACGAAGAACAATAATGATAATCGAATCGTCGGATGGAAATGTCCGGCGATTTTTTATAGTGCGCTTTTGGAAGATACTGGTTTATCGGCGAAAATCAATATAATCCCGACGAAAAGATCTCATAATTCGGCGAACGCCGGATTCCACCAAGCGCAGATCAATCCCGGATAACTTTTTCAATAGTCAAAGCAGAAAGCATATACCTATATACGTCTTTTTGTTATACTTTAATTAGATGTTTTCCTCGCAAATTGGAGGGGTGATTATGGCATTACAAAAGCTACAACAAGACTTCCAGGCGATTATGACCGATTGGAAGCAATCTAATGCCGTTAAAAGCGGACAAGTAATGGTTGTCGGCTGTTCAACGAGTGAGATTGCAGGTGAAATAATTGGCTCAGCAGGGAGTACAGAAATTGCTGAAGTGTTGCACACACAGTTGAAAGCGTTTCAACAAGAGATGGACGTGCATGTCGCCTATCAATGTTGTGAACATTTAAACCGCGCCATTGTCATGGAGCGAGCGTTACAACAAAAGCTAGGCATAGATGAAGTAAGTGCCGTGCCACACCCAGGTGCAGGAGGGTCTATGGCGGCGTATGCTTATGAAAAAATGGACGCCCCTGTCTTAGTGGAACACATTAAAGCAGACTTAGGCATGGATATTGGCGACACGCTAATTGGCATGCATTTAAAACATGTCGCAGTCCCATTGCGTTTTTCTAAAAAATCACTCGGCGATGCTCACGTAACATTTGCTTACACACGCCCGAAATTAATCGGTGGAAACCGCGCAATCTACCAATAAACTAATAACCTAGTAAACGTGCCATTTGGCTCAATATAAATACATAGGGAGGCTTTACATATGACACATTTGCACAACCAATTAAACGAAGTAGATCCAGAAATGCTAGAAGCGATTAATAAAGAGAAAAATCGCCAACACGACAAAATTGAACTCATAGCTTCTGAAAACTTTGTATCTGAAGCTGTTATGGAAGCGGCAGGCTCTGTTTTAACGAATAAGTACGCTGAAGGTTATCCTTCTCGTCGTTATTACGGCGGTTGTGAGTATGTTGATATTGCAGAAGACTTAGCTCGCGACCGTGCGAAAGAATTATTTGGGGCAGACCATGCAAACGTACAGCCTCACTCAGGTGCGCAAGCGAATATGGCTGTATACTTCGCTGCCCTTAAGCCAGGCGACACGATTTTAGGCATGAACTTAAACCACGGCGGCCACTTAACACACGGTAGCCCAGTGAACTTCAGTGGTAAGCTATACAACGTTGTTGATTACGGTGTTGATGAAAACTCTGAAACGATCGACTACGATGCTGTTTTAGCAAAAGCTAAAGAAGTTGAACCGAAAATGATCGTCGCTGGTGCATCAGCATATCCTCGCGAAATTGATTTTAAAAAGTTCCGCGAAATTGCTGATGAAGTAGGCGCGTACCTTTTAGTTGATATGGCGCATATTGCAGGTTTAGTTGCTGCTGGCTTACATCAAAACCCAGTACCATACGCGCATTTTGTAACGACAACAACACATAAAACGTTACGCGGCCCGCGCGGTGGCTTGATTTTATGCCAAGAAGAATTTAAGAAAAAGATCGACAGTAACGTGTTCCCAGGCATGCAAGGTGGTCCACTAATGCATGTGATCGCAGCAAAAGGTGTAGCGTTTAAAGAAGCGTTAGACTCGTCATTTAAAGACTATTCTCAAAAAGTAATCGACAACGCTAAGCGTCTTGGTGAATCGTTGAAAAAAGAAGGCATTCGTTTAGTATCTGATGGAACAGACAACCATCTATTATTACTAGACGTTCGTCCATTAAATTTAACAGGAAAAGTAGCAGAAGCGGCACTTGACGAAGTCGGTGTCACAACGAATAAAAACACGATTCCATTTGATCCTGAAAGCCCGTTTGTCACAAGTGGTGTTCGGATCGGTACAGCAGCTGTTACGACACGTGGTTTTGGCGACAAAGAAATGGATGAAATTGCATCAATCATTGCTTTTACATTAAACAATCATGAAGACGAAGCAAAACTAGAAGAAGCTAAAGCACGCATTCAAGCGTTAGCTGACAAATTCCCAATGTATAAGTAATATAAAAAGTGGTGAGTCAAATCACCACTTTTTGTGTGCTTACATTTAAATAATTTAGCTTATATTAAAAATATAAGTTGCATATAGCGACAGTTTTCGCTACAATTCAAGAGATATTTTAAAAAGGAGCTGTTCGTTTTGGGTAAAGTTTACGTATTTGATCATCCTCTAATTCAACACAAAATCACATACATTCGTGACAAAAATACGGGTACAAAAGCATTCCGTGAGCTCGTCGATGAAGTATCAGCCTTAATGATGTTTGAAATTACACGCGAGTTACCACTAGAAGAAGTTGAAGTAGATACACCAGTCGCTACAGCAAAATCAAAAGTCCTAGCAGGTAAAAAGCTAGGAATCATCCCAATCCTACGTGCTGGATTAGGTATGGTTGACGGCATCGTCGATTTAGTTCCAGCAGCAAAAATTGGCCACGTTGGACTTTACCGCGACCCAGAAACGTTAAAGCCAGTCGAATACTACATCAAGTTACCATCTGACATTCATGAACGTGAATTAATCGTGACAGACCCAATGCTAGCAACAGGTGGTTCAGCGATCGAAGCAATCCACTCATTGAAAAAACGCGGCGCAACTCACATTAGCCTCATGTGCTTAATCGCAGCACCAGAAGGCGTTGAAGCTGTACAAGAAGCACACCCTGACATCGACATTTACGTCGCAGGCTTAGATGAAAAATTAAACGAAAAAGGTTACATCATTCCAGGCCTAGGCGACGCAGGAGACCGCTATTTGGAACGAAGTAATTACTTAGACAAGCAGTAGCCATGAGCTGCTGCTTTTTATTTTTGGGGCGGGTAATTGTCGGACGAGGCCTCATAAATGTCGGACGACGCATCATAATTGCCGAACAACCCCCAAGTTCTCTCTCACCCACACGCATTGTTTTCCTTTTTTTGTATAAACTAATTTAAATCGGAGGGATTCACATGCGTCTAATTATTTCACTCACATTTTTCATAATGCTCTTCACTCAAACTGCTATTCAAACCCACGCCGACTCAGACGTTTGGATAGTCGAACTTGATGAAGAGCCAGA
>NZ_AKIF01000107.1 GCF_000269905.1 Alkalibacillus haloalkaliphilus C5 | reverse complement strand
TATATAGCACTGCTGTTAAAGCAGGACTTCCCCAAGATTCAGATAGAAATGCGACAATTAAAAGTAAGCCACCCAAACCAGCCATAATGATCTCGCGGTGGCGTATCACTTTTGTTCTAAATGTGTTAGGGTTTTCCATAAAAATTCTCCCTTCACTCTCTTTATAATTTATATCACTTTAGAATTATTATAAATAAAATTTTATCATATTACTTACTTTTATTGAACTAATATGCAAAAAATGATTAATAAGGAGTATTTAAAGAGGTTTTACCCATACAAAAATCAGCTTAGGAAAATTTCCTAAGCTGATTTACTTATAGATAAGGCATCAATTCTATTCTTTTAGTCGCTATAGCATCGACGAAATATTCATTATGATCCACACCAATCATAGTCGGTTCATAAAAGTTTAAAGCATTAATCAATTGTTGCACCACCATAATATCTAAACTGTTCGTCACTTCATCCCAAATAAATAACTCATTGTGACCTAATAAAGCATTGGCTAAAAACACTTTCTTCTGTTCCCCCGCACTCCAATGCTTACTAGATGATTCTGTAAACCGCGATCTCTTAATCCCTAATTGATGTAACAAGTATAAAAATTGTTCACGTTCTTGTTTTAAAGAATATTCTTTTAAAGCTGCAGCAATATCTAATATGTGTTGATTCGTTTGTCGAAGCATCGAACAATTCTCAGGTAGTCTAATATGATAGTCGCCCATTGTTTCATACTTTTCTTGACCTAATATAAATTTAAGTAAAGTCGATTTACCAACACCATTCTTCCCCTCAATAAATAACCTTTCCTCAGGTTGAACATCGATAGTAATCGGTTCAAACAATGGTCTGCCATCTCTTATTATTGAAAAATGACGTAAAGACAACACTTGCTTCCTAGGGTGATTAACCTTCAGTTTTAAATCATTTTCTTCTTCAATGTTGTTAATGAGGCTTCTTTTTTCTTCAACCATTTCTTCGGTTCTTTTCTTAATCGCTTTTGCTCGTTTCATCTGTTTAGCTGCTAAACGCCTTTCAGAAGAGTCATTCGTGCTATTTTCCCGCTTATTCCCCCAATGGTTAACTTGACTTGAGACATCATTTAAACGTTTTATTTCTCCTTGTAACTTTTCATTTTTCTTCTGAGTGAGCAAGTCAGCATTCATTTTTTCAATCCTCCACGTCTCAACATTACCTGATATGAGATCAATCGACTGTTTATTAATCGCTAAAATATGATCCACAAATTGATTAAGAAAATGTTCGTCATGACTAACGACGATAAAACCTTTCTTCTGATTTAAATATTCGCCTACAACATGTCTACCGTGTGCATCTAAATTATTAGTAGGCTCATCAATTAGCGGAAAGGCCTTTTCATTTAAAAACAATTCGACTAACAAAGCCTTCGTCTGTTCTCCGCCACTTAATAGATTAAACCTTCTGTCTAATAAATCCGGCGACAAACCGATTAAATTGAATTCACGCTCAATTTGCCAAACTTCTATATTCATATTTTCTTGCAGTAAGACTTCAAGTGTCGTTAATTCTTCATGCACTGCTGGATATGAAGGGAAATACTTAAACCTCAACGTAGATTGTAGATTCCCTTCATATTCAAGCTCGTTTAAAAGAATCTTTAAAAAGGTCGTTTTCCCCCTACCGTTCCTTCCAACAAGACCTAGTTTCCAATTTTCATGAATGTTTAAGTTAACACCGCTAAAAACAGGCATAACCATTGATGAATATTTGAATGTCAAATTTTCTATTATAATGTTTCCAGACAATACAAAAACCTCCGATCTACTTCTGAGATAGGAGGCAGTGCATACCAAAATATAGACTTAAAGAAAGATATACTTTAAGCCAATAAATTAGAACATCACTCAATAACCCTACCTCAGAAAAAATCAATAAAAGACATAACTAATCTTGTTCAGAATGTCAAAAATACACCTGAATAATAAAAGTTATGGAAACCACTGATCATTTCTTAAAAAGCTAGAGTTATTGAATCATGTCTATATATTCATCCTTTCAAATTTTATTGTATTTAATATTATACAAATAACCACTTTTTGTCAAACCAAGACCGATTGGCTTCAGGGCAAGCTATCTTTTCATTAATTTACTTCTTGAGAGTATGCTTCCGTTAATTTAACAACAACAATAATAGAAAAGTGTATCTTGGGAATAATTGTTGTTGAGGTGATTATATGAATAAAGAAGAGCTAAAACTAACATCTGCTGAAATAGGTACATTGTGGGGGCAATATGTTAATGGTACCGCTATAGATGTTATCAATAAATATATGTTATCCATTATAGAAGACGAGGAAATAAAAATACTTTTTGAGGATGCAATTAAGATATTTGATCAACAAAAAAATCAAATCTCGCAATTCATTGAAAACGAAGGATTCCCAATTCCTATTGGTTTTAATGAATCATCAGACCTTAATCAAGGGACTCAAAGGTTATTTTCCGACATCTTTTGCTTACATTATCTACATATTATGACACTACATGGTCTATTAGGACATTCTACATCTTTAAGTTCTTCTGTAAGGAAAGATTTAAGACATTTCTATGATTCATGTAATAATGATGGAATGGGGATGTATCATCGAACGACAGAATTATTATTAGAAAAGGGACACTTTCAAAGAGATCCTTATTTTTACCCTGAAGAAAACCCAGAGTTTGTTTCGGGACAAAAATTTATCAAGGGTTTTTTCGGTGATAAACGTCCTTTAGCATCTACAGAAATCCTAGCCCTTTCGCTTAATTTAAAAAAGAAGATCATGGAGAAATCACTCTCTATTGGATTTTCTCAAGTAGTACAGTCAAAAGAAGTAAGAAAATTCCTGAAGAGTTCACAAAATGCCTCAGACCAGCAAATAGAATCGTTGAGCACTATACTAAAAGGTGATAATTTACCCGTTCCTATGTCTTGGGAAACCGAGGTTACAACTTCTCAAGATGCTCCTTTTTCAGATAAATTAATGTTGTATCATATCGGATTTTTACTCCAATCTTCACAATCTTATCACGGCGCAGGCCTTGCATCTGCAATGCGAACAGACCTTGTCATTGCATATGAGAAAATCATATTAAAAAATATAATGATCACAAAAGAATGGTTCAATTTAATGACCGAACATAAATGGTTAGAAGAGCCACCACTAGCTCCAGATCGGAAAGAAATTGCCAAAGATAAGTAAAAGTCTAAATACCTTCAAATGAGGGCATTTAGACAATATTGAATTAAAAGTTGCCGTTCATAAAAACATTCCTGTTTAAGCTTCGTATCGTTTCCGGATTACGACCATCAAATTGTTCTAAGAGAAGTAATACACCGAAAGTCGCTACAATCACAATGATCGTAATGGAGATTAAGCCAGCAATGATTAAAAACGCCATCTTCCAGTTGATTCGTCGAATAAATTGTCCAATTGTACTAAGCCAATTCTTCAAAATACCATTCCCCTTCTCCCTTTATGGCAAAATGGGCTTGCCGCCACGATTATGGCGACAACCATTACATTTCAATTACTAATGCTCGGTCAAAGAAGTATAAGTAAACACCTGCTAATTCTACACCCCAGATTGATTCAACCGCTCTTCGGTATAAATCGACTTGGACTTCATAACGGTTTGCCAATCGATTAATTTGCTTTTCATTAACGTCACCGACTATTGTATCGGTTTTGTAATCAACTAAATACCACTTTCCATCAACATTCATTAAACAGTCGATCACACCTTGGATGAGCACACTTTCATTCGTGTCATCTTGCCAATCAGGATATACTTCCTTCGCTTTTAGTTCCATCGTAAATGGCAATTCACGTCTAACGTCTTCTGCCTCATTTAACAACTGACCAGCCTTTGTATCGAATAACTGTAAAATAGCATCATAATCGATAACTTCAGCTTCTTCATCGGTCAAAATTTCTTTAAACACGAGCCCTGATACAAACTCCTCTAGACTGGCTTGATCCCACTTTCGCTCAAACGGTAAATGCTGCATGACAGCGTGCATCGCGCTACCAATTTCAGCTTTCGTTAACGTTTTAACATCTTGTTGCATAAAGCGCGGACGTTTTAACGATGATTTCATTTGTTTACGTAAGAAATCCGTCGCACTATACTCATCTTCCTCTTGGCGTATTCGCTTCAACTCTGTAACCGTCTGCTTAGCACGATGTGACTGACTGCTCGGGAATTCATACTGATATGTCAAACGGCGGTCAACTTCACCAAACTGTTCTGTTTTCTCTTGAATTTGATTAATATCCCACTCTTTAATCGCTCGTTCTAACGTGTCATTACGCTGTACGGTAATAAACTCCGGATTTTCATATTCTCTAGCGTGTTCCACGACGACGTTCCACTTCGAATCATCGCGACGAATTGCCTCCGGTACTTGTGCAGGCACAGCTCCTTCATGTAACGCATCAGCCATTTCATGACGGACAAGCGACATGCCAATCCAGTTCATATAATTCGCTTGATCACTTCTCATGTGAGCTGGCAACACCCAATATTGATGCGCGCCCACTTCAAGCCATTTTTGTACACGTTTGCTATAGTCATTAACCGTTCCGATAACGACCAGTTTTTCTTTCGCACGGGTTAAGGCAACGTATAGAACACGCATTTCTTCTGCTAACATTTCCCGCTTCATCGTAACAGTCATCGCTTCAAACGGAAATGTTTTATACATAATCCGGTTATCAACGTCCATATACTTCGCGCCAAAGCCTAAATCTTTATGCAGTAAGTAACGCTTCTTATAATCTTGTGTATTAAAGTCTTTATCTGCCGCCCCTAAAATGACTAACGGAAACTCAAGTCCTTTACTCGTATGAATCGACATTAAGCGCACAACGTCTTCTTGTTCCCCTAATGCACGAGCTGCCGCTAAATCATCGCCACGTTCTTCCATCTTCTCAATAAAACGTAAGAAACGGAACAAACCACGATAAGACGAACGCTCATAACTACGCGCTCGGTCATACAATGCACGTAAATTCGCTTGGCGTTGTTTACCACCAGGAGTACCACCGACGAATTCGTAATAACCCGTCTCACGATAAATTTGCCAAATTAAATCAGATAACGCGCCGTACTTCGCTTGTTTACGCCACTGTTCAAACATCGAGAAAAATCGCTCTAAACGTCTCATTAAATCAGCATTTTCGCCTGACTTCATGTAATTTTTCACCGCAACGTCAAAACTTTCTTTACGGCCGTGCAAACGAATTTGTGCTAACTCATCTTCATTTAAACCAACGATTGGGGACTTCAAGACACTAGCAAGCGGAATATCTTGCTTCGGATTATCGATTGTCTTTAATACATTTAACATGACTTGAACTTCAATCGCTTCTAAATATCCAGCTGATAGATCGGCATAAATCGGAATACCGAGTTGTTTTAACTCCTCAACGACAGCACCAAACCATGTTTTCGAACGCATTAAAATGACAATGTCAGAATAACGCACTGGGCGTGGTCGTTCTGTTTCTTTATCAATGATATACATCGGTTCATTATCATCTGTCCCAACCCACGATTGGATCTTCTTCGCATAGGCGCGTGCTTCAATTTGTGCTTTCTCTAAATACTTCCACTCATCACTTTCTTCTGGTTCTTCTCCATCTTCTCGAGATAAAATATGAAGCTCTGTATCGACATCTGAATCTGTTAACGTTTCATAAATTTGATTACTATAAATTAATTCAGCATCTTTTTCATACTCCATTTCGCCAACTTGTTCATCTAATAACTGACGGAAAATGTAGTTCGTACTCGCTAACACTTCATGACGGCTACGGAAGTTTCGCGCTAAATCAATACGCATGCTCGGGTCTGTTTCATCATGAAACTGTTTGTACTTCGTCATAAACAAACTCGGCTCAGCATGACGGAAACCGTAAATACTTTGCTTCACGTCACCAACCATAAATAAATGACCGGCTTGTTCATCACCTGTTAACAATTTTAAAATCGTCTCTTGTACTAAGTTCGTATCTTGATACTCATCGATCAACACTTCGCGGAATTGATTTTGATACTGTTTGGCAACGTCAGATGCTTTCAAATCATCCATCGTCGCTTCTTCAGCTAACAAAACATCTAAACTATAATGCTCTAAGTCTGCGAATTCTAAAGCGCCTTGCTCACGTTTTTCTGTTTCTAACTTCGCATGAAACTCTTTGACCACCGTGACAAGCTGTGCTACGTGTGGCATCAATTTGCGCAAATCTTTTACAAACGAAGCTGGCTCACGGTTAAACCACCGGTCTGCCATATCGGTAAATTTCTTTTTGTAACGCTCACGAATCGACTTCACTTGCTTTTGTAATTCAGGGTCACATTCATATTTTTTACGCGAAAGGGTGGCGAACTTTTTATTCGCTAACACTTGTTCACGCATATTGCTCCACGGCCCACCTACAGCTGCTATGACTAACTGGATCTGCTCTTTGTCTTGTTCTAACGCTTCAACATAATGCGCAGGCCCGTCAACGTCTTGTGCAACATCGAGTGCTTGATTGATATCAAACATTGCCGCTTCTAGTACTTCTTTAATATCGGCTTTCGCATAAGGCATCCATTTGAGCTCATCAAGAGGGGCATCTTCACTCACGTCATACATCGCAACTAACTCATCCAACCATTCAAACGGCTTCGGATTTTGCAAGGCGAACTCATGAACTTTCAACACTAACTCTTCTACTTGTTCATCATTACGGTCGTTTGAAAAGCTATCGACGAAACGGAAAAACTGCTCTTGCTCGTCTTCTTTTTTGCCGTACCACTCTTCAAACACTTCTTGGATGACGTCTTTTTTCAACATTTCCGATTCCACTTGATCTAAAATACGAAAACTTGGGTCTAAATCAAGCTGATAACTATATTTCCTCACAACGTTCATACAAAAGGAGTGAAGCGTTGAAATGTTCGCACGTTGTAATAGTGCGATTTGCTTTTTTAAATGATGGGACTCTGGATTTTCTTCTAAGGCTTTTTCAAGCGCTTGGCCAACACGCGTCTTCATCTCTTGAGCTGCCGCATTCGTAAATGTCGCCACTAACATTTCATCAATGTTAAATGGATCGTGTTCATCTAACATTTTCTGAATAATACGTTCAACTAAAACCGCCGTCTTACCAGAACCAGCTGCCGCTGAGACGAGTATGTCTTTCCCACCTTCATAGATCGCTGAGGCTTGTTCGTCAGTCCATTTCATCTACTTCTCCCCCTCTCGTTGAACCATTTTCTCTAAAATCGTTTCATCTTTTTCATCTTTTAACCGCTCGAATTCATTTTCTTCAAGTGACGGATCAAATTGGCAGACCGACTTGTACGGACAAAATGTACACGCGACGTGGTCTTTCTTTTGAATCGGGTCAAGCTTCACTTCACCACTTACTATTTCGTTACCGGCTTGACGCATCATCCCTCGAACGTACTGATTCATTCGCTTGAACAGATCTTCATCGACCGTTTTCGAACGACTATCAAATGAACCATCTTTCTTCACACCGAATGGCGCAATTTTCGATGAGCCTTGTTCTAATGAGCGGTCCATCGCTTCAGCAATTCGCTCATCTTCTAATAACCAACCATTCATCTTATATTCTTTAAACAACGCTTCTTCAACAGCATCATCATCGAGTGATTTTAACCCTGTATTGTTTAACGTTGGATTATGCACGTGGAAATAAAGCACACCAGCAGGTTCCGCCTGCTTACCTAACCAACGATCAGAATATGTTAACACAACATCTAAATACGTTAACATTTGAAGCGCTAAGCCGTAATACACATCGACCAAGCTTAAGTCTTTTTTACTCGACTTATAGTCAATAATCCGTAAAAACAAACGATCATCAATTTCCGTCTGGTCAACACGGTCGACACGTCCACTTAATTCCAGTTTATAACCGTTCATTAAATCAAGCTGTAACGGTGGAAGCTTATCTTTTTTACCAAAGCCAATCTCAATACCAGCTGGCGCAAAATCCGTATGTTTCGACTGTTTCGCCAGTACGGTCGTCGCCCGAATAATGACTTGTTCTAACTTGCGTAAAATATATTGATAACGATTAGAACTAAATAAAATTTGGTGCTGTAACATCGGCGCTAACTGCTCGACTGCCCGTCTTGCATATTTTAAAATGTCATCGCTCGTAAGTTCGAAAAACGCCTTACCGTCTTCAAACACCCATTCTGTAATATAACGAAGCGATTCATGGAACAACTGACCAATGTCAGGCGCTTCTAATTTATATAAATTACGCTCTTGTAAGCCTAACGTATATTTCGCAAAGTAGTGATAAGCACATTGGTGATACGTCTCTAAACGCGACACACTAGAGCGCATCGTTTGATCAAACAATTGACTCGCTGTATCATCTTGTAAGCTTTGCGGCTCGTTTCGGTAAAACAGACTACTTAACACGGTCTGCGCTTGTCCTTTTTTAGATTCTTCATTCATAAACCAATGAAGCGTATCCCAATACACGTCATGCGTCGGATAACCACGTAAATACTTCGATAACTCCGCTGTTAAAATCGCACGCGCCTTCACCGGATTCGTAATAAAACGCATCGGGTCTTCGTCATCTTCATCATCGAGTAAAAACTTCTCATCTAAATCAGCATACATCTCTTTTAATTGTTTGATGATCGAAGCCGGCATTTTCTGCTTACCTTCTTCATCACTTAACGGATAACTGACCCACACCTTGTCACTCGCAAGCGTAAATGCTAAATACATGTAAAAACGATCATCTAGTAAAACACGCTCAGCTTGATCAGCCAACATCATCCCTTTAGACTCTAGCCACTCACGCTCATCGTCAGTGACTAACCCTTCACTTGGTGGCTTCATCGGGAAAACGCCATCATTAACCCCTAAAATAAAGCACACCTTAACATTAGCAATACGCGAACGCTCCACATTACCGACAATGACGTGATCAATCGTTGGTGGTACGTGAGAGAATTTCAACGTTTCAAACCCAGCTTCAATTACTTCAAGGAACAATTTAAACGAAAATTCCTCTTCTCCAAGCATGTCAACCATTTCATCAAATAGCTGCATGACCGCTTGCCACGCTTGTTCTTGTTCACGTGCCACTTCGACTTCACCTTGTTCATCAAAATCATCACGAAGTGCTTCTAACGTTTCAGGCGCATTCAAATGCTCTAGCCAGGCAAAAACCGCTTGCAGTCTCGCTTCTACTGTTTCAGCTTCACGCACGTTACGGTCAAATGATTCTAAAGCATCGACGACTTGCTTACGATACGCATTAATTTGCTTTTGCATCGCTAACTCTTCATCTGTCTGTTTACGAAAATCAAGACCAAACAACCGTTGATACGTCCACTCTTTATTGCTTAGCCATTGATCACGTGTACGAATGCCATACTCTAAACAATAGTTTTCTAAAAGATCAATCGCATCAGCTGTAAGCGGATATTGTTCATCAGTCGGCTTGACAAACCCAGTCTTAAGTAAACGAAATAGCGCATCATAACGCCAATTTCGCTCCACGACTTCAAGACCCGTTCGAATCAGCTCAATAAACGGGTGGTTTAACATCGTCTTCTTTTCATCTAAAAACACCGGGATCTCATAATCTTTAAAAATGGTTTCAATTAAATCATGATATGTATTATCTTCACGAATTAAAATCGCTAAATCACGATAACGATAGTCCTCTTCCCGTGTTAAGCGGACAATCTCTTGCGCCATCCTTCGACTTCTGCACGCGGATGGACCGCTTCAACGAGTTTAATCGGTGCACTTCCTTCATACTTCGGTGTTGGCTGTCTTCCAAACTCGCGCTCTAAATGTTGAAATGCTTGATTGTTTTTATACCTTTGCTCATCTGGATACAATTTAACCGGCTCATCGACTTTAATTTGAAACGTCTGCGCGATCTCTTCTAACGTCTCATACGTCGTCTTCGTTTGATAAAACAAGTCCAACTCGCCTAACCCTTGACCACGCCGTCATAGACGAGCGCGATCTTCAC
>NZ_AKIF01000106.1 GCF_000269905.1 Alkalibacillus haloalkaliphilus C5 | reverse complement strand
CCTTTTATATTATTATATTAGATTTATTTTAACACGAAATTACGATACAATAACACCATCTTAACTAGAATTGGAGGGAGTATTATCGTTCAAGCACGCGGAAGGTTTACAATCTTAGTGGCCCTTGTTGGCATTTCAGGCTTTTCACAAGGCATGCTCCTTCCTTTAATTGCCGTCTTATTAGAAGAACAAGGTGTCTCAAGTACAATAAATGGGTTACATGCAACTGCACTATACATAGGGATTTTAATTGTATCTCCTTTTTTAGAACCACCTTTACGAAAATATGGTTATAAGCCAATCATATTATTTGGTGGCGTCATTGTCTTTTCTTCACTTTTCTTTTTTACTTTATGGGAGTCGATTTGGTTTTGGTTCATTTTACGTCTTTTAATAGGCATTGGAGATAACATTCTTCATTTCGGCACGCAAACTTGGATCACAACGACAACGCCTGAATTTAAAAGAGGTCGCTCAGTTGCTATTTATGGATTGTCATTCGGTCTTGGTTTCACTGTCGGTCCATTAATGACACCATTAGCCGAAATTAATCAAGCTTTACCATTTATTTTAAGTTCAGTTCTTTGTCTACTCGTTTGGTCTTTAATCTTCTTTGTTAGAAATGACTTTCCTGTTTTTGAAGAAGAAGTACAAGTTACAACGACAAAGACGACGACTCGTTTTAAAGGAGCTTTTAAATATTCTTGGATTGCTCTTCTTGCTCCATTCACATACGGTTTTCTAGAAACTGCTTTACATAGTAACTTTCCAGTTTACGCTATGAGACTAGGTCATGAAGTTACGATGATTTCATTTATCATCCCGTTTTTTGCTGCAGGTAGCCTAATTTCGCAAATTCCATTAGGGATGTTAAGTGACAGAGTTGGACGCCATAAAGTACTGATCTTTGTATTGTTAGGTGGTACATTCACTTTTTGGATTGCTACATTTTTCGAACAATCAATCATAGGATTAATGGTCACGTTTGCAATCGCTGGAATGCTTGTTGGTTCTCTTTACTCTTTAGGGGTTTCATTTATGACTGACTTACTGCCTAAATCTCTCCTTCCAGCGGGTAACATATTGTGTGGTGTCATGTTCAGTTTAGGAAGTATAGCTGGACCATTATTTGGTGGTACTTTTATTGACCTATTCCCTAACGTTTCATTTTTCTATATTATTATTGTATTTATATCAGCCGTTTTAATATTAATGATTTTAAAAAGACCTAAGCCTATTAACTAAAAAAGAACTAGAGAGACATATCGCTCTCTAGTTCTTTTACTTTGAAATTAACCGACCTTTATATTTGTGAAGAATTGCGTTTATTTCACCGCCAATAATAATCATCATTCCAGATAAGAATAACCAAATCATGAGTACAATGACACCAGCTAAACTTCCGTAAGTAGCTGAATATTGCCCGAAGTTCTCTACATAAAAAGCAAAACCAATCGATAACACTTGCCATCCAATTGTCGCAATTGCAGCTCCAGGGATGCATGGGCAAACTTAATTTTTTTACTCGGTGCAGCGATATACAATACAGTTAAAACAAAAATCATGACAAACGCAGAGACAATCCATCGCATGGACTCCCATATTGCAAGGAATTCATCTGTAACACCGAAGAACGAAAAGAAAAACTCTCCAAGTAATCGTCCGAAGACAGGAAGTACTAAAGCAACAGCAATCACTAACACCATTAGAACTGTTAATGCAATTGCTAAACCACGTGTTACAAAAAATGGTCGTTCTTCGTTAATATCATATGCGCGATTAAATGCTCGAATTAACCCATTTACACCAATTGAGGCAGCCCATATCGTACCAATTAAACCGAGAGATAATAACCCTCCGTTACGCTGCGCCATTAGATGGTCAATGTTATCTCGAACAAGCCCCATTGTATCAGGTGGAAAATAGTCATCCACTAACCGAAAAACTTGGTTTTCATTAATTGGTAAAAAGCCAACTAACGTTAACAAGAAAATCATAAATGGGAGTAATGATAGTAGAAAGAAATAGGCTAAGCTGGCTGATAAAGCTGGTACTTCGTCAGCAGAGAAGCGATGAAACAACTCTTTCCAAAACGCTTCTCAAATATCACAAATACTCACCTACTGATCGAGTTTTTTCGTTTTCTCATTCATCTTCTTTTCAATTTGGTCTAATTGATAAATGAATTGATCAACACCTGACATGACGTCATTTAATTTAACTCGTAGTTGGTGAACTGACTGAGAAGGATGTTGATAAATGTACTTCACTTGATCAACTGCCTGTTTTGACTGACCCAAGACATGCTGTCGTTCCTCACGTTTAAATAGTGTTATTAAAAAGCCGAATAACGCACCAAACACTATCCCTTTTTGCCATAAGCGCATTTTATTACCTCCAGTTTTAGAGATCTTTTTCACTCCTAATATCATCAAGTAAATATTTACTAGCCGTTGATACTAGGTCATATGTTTCATCAAAGTTCCCTGTGAAATAAGGGTCTGGTACATTCTTGACTGTTGAATTAGGCATAAAATCTAATAGCTTTTTTACAACAGCTTGATGTCCATCAACTTCGATTTGGCGTATATTTCTAATATTATCATCATCCATCGCTATAATATAATCAAAATGCACAAAATCGTCTTCATTTATTTGTCTAGCCGTTAAGCCATTACCATTGATTCCATTTTCTTTTAATTGATCTATTGTTCCTTGATGAGGGGATGAGCCAATATGATAATCGCCCGTACCTGCTGAATCAACTACAAACTGTCCTTCTAAACCTTTTTGGCTAACTAAATCTTGAAAAACCGCTTCTGCCATAGGAGAACGGCAAATATTGCCTAAACATACAAATAAAACTTTGACCATTATTAATCACCTTCACATTGTTATTCGCACTTATTAACTATATCCTTTTTTAAGCTAGCTTAAACACTATGCAAGCTGCTCTTCTTCTTTGTACGTAACACCTTCAAGTCGGTCTAACTCTAATTGAATTCTTTTTTGAGTTTCATCAGATAACTCCTGCAAACTCATGCTCTCGTACTCCTCAGGCATAATTGGTTCACAAATCGTTAAATAAAACGTTCCAGGTGTAATTCGATTATTGTTCGCTTCCATAGACTTATATGTTCCGTTAATCATAACAGGTAAAACAGGGACATTTGATTTCTTCGCTAATGAGAAACTACCTGATTTAAACTCCCCCATCTTACTGCTTTTTGTCCTCGTCCCTTCTGGAAAAATAGCTAAATTATAACCTTGCTCTAACATTTTAATGCCTTGTTTAAACGTTTCGACTGACTGCCTTCGATTATTACGGTCTAAAAATAAGCAACCCATATAATCCATCCATGGCTTTGCAACAGGAATACGACTTAACTCAATTTTAGCAATAAACCCAAAAGGCTTCTTGAAATAACCTAATAACGTAAAAATATCAAAATTACCTTGATGATTGCTCACGATTAAAAAAGATCCTTCTGGAATATTCTCTTCCCCAGTTACGATCACTTCTGAACCTGACCTTTTTACAACTTGTTTCCCGAAGTATTTCGGCACTTGGTGAATCGTTTCTTGTTGCTCGAATGTCGTCGTTTTCTTTACTTGTTTTAATTTTCTTGATGCATAAAATAAAAAACTAATGGCGTAGGTGAATGTCCATACCGTTCGCATGCTGACTTCCTTTCGCTTGTTGATTTCATGTATATTTTACACGAAACTGGCGAAAAATAGTAGTTTTATATCACTAGTTTCTTAATGAAAAAATACAACTATGGTAAAATAACTTTAACTAAAACTTGAGCGTCAAACTAAGAATTCACACTTTTTTTGAGCTCATATTAGAGAGAATAGGGAAAAGGAAGGGTGGAAGGTATGGACAAACAGTTTTTAGAGCAACATGACTTAGTAATCTTTGATTTAGACGGAACTTTATATGAGGGAACAGAACATTTCAAGTTACATACTGAAAATTTAAAAGCAAATCTATCTTCTGACGAGCAGCAACAGTTTGACGAACATTATAACAACATTTTAGCAGGTAATCATCCTGTTCAAATCGGGAAAATTTATGATGGCATACATGATCTTATCTGGACTTGGGACCCCTTTACAGAACAATTAACTGAGGCAAGGGATTGGAATAATCAAGTTGTCAAAATTGATGATGCACCAAATAAAATTAAAGCAAGTGACTTCGACTTTGTTAATTGGGTACCAATTGGCGACGGTTGGTGGCCACCATATGCGATCGCAAGGCACTTTGGAATTACAGTTGATACGATTCAAGCTTCTTATAACAAGACGAAAGAACAAATGGCTGAACTTGATGGTTTCTTAAACCAAACAGCTGGACTAAAAGAATATCTAGAATCGATTTATCAAGACCATACGTTAATCGTCTGTACCAATAGTGATGAAGAAGACGCAAAGCGTTTGCTTGAATTTCTTGAACTAGACAAATACTTCGTAGAATTGATTTCCTGGGCTCGCAAACCAGTCTATACGAAACAACATTTTGAAGATGTTTTGAACCGTTATAATATAAATCCAGAGCGTGTACTTTCTGTTGGTGATAACTTTATGAATGAAATTGCGCCTGCTTTACAGTTAGGTATGTCAGCGATGTGGTTGACAGATGCAAAAGTAAAACCAGTTGATGACGACCGTCTCGTATTAGTTGAAACACTGAGTGATCAATAAAAGAGGTGCAGGCAGAACTGGTTAATACACAGACCCCGAACGAAATCATATTTTGACTTCGTTCGGGGTTATCTTTTAGCTCTGCTCCATCAAAGCCTATTTCACTCTTCGAACGGCTTTAGTTCTATCTCATTTTGACTAAGCCATCCTTCCAATATTTCCACTGGATTGGAATCATCCCTAAGCTCATAACGATTACCATTCATTTGAACACCATCTTCTCCTAAACGAATAATAAAACTATTATGGCTCGTATAGCCCTCATTCACTTCAGTCGTAGTATACACATGAATATGATATAAAATATCGTCTAAATAATAATCAGTTGACTCCTTTAATTCAATTCGGCTCAAGTTGTTAAATAAATCATCAATTTCCTTCTCTATTTGTTCTGAACCGGACTCTCTTGTTGGATAAGACGAATATGAATCAACCGTTACATACTCGATATTAGTCTCACCCTGTAAACTTTCTGCCATTGCTTCATCAAACGTTTGATACTTTTGCAATTCACTAAAAATGAAAAATAATAATAAACCGACAATGACTGAAATAAAAGCAATTCTTTTAAACACCTTACTCCTCCCTTTGAATCCACTCTTTTAGAAAGGCTGGCAAATAGTTATACTCAAACAAATCTTCTGGGTATTTAACCGTCTCATCTTCATGTGCTACCTCTTGAGCAATTTCGTTTAAGTTCCCCATATAATCTTCGTATAAAAACTCAAAACTTACTGTTTCTTCTGGTACTAAATGATCTTCACAAAATTTCGGATCCATATAATTAACATAAGTTCGGCAAGGTAATGGACGAGATTCATATGCCATACAAGTATTTGTTTCAGTATTTAAAAGTGGACATGGTAATTGTGCTTTCATATAATCTAATTTTACATCCTCGTTTTGAAAATCTAATGTTGTGCAATATTCTACGTTTCCTTTGTTTACTTCAAAATACTCTTTTAGATGTGCCTTTATACTTTGTCTTCGCTTTTCATTCATTGATTCAATCGACCGAATAATCATTTTAGCTTCAAGTCTTGTAATGATAATAGGGAAATAACAACAAAATGCACACCCCATCTGACATGTAGGGGTCATCCCCATATGGCCATCCATTTGTTTCATTTCATTAGAAACTTCATCGAGCAACTGATGGTACCCTTCTATTAAACGATCTATTGGTTCTTCTTCTTTTAAAACACATTCTGCAACTTCTACAAATTTTTCTTCATTTAGCTCATACGTCCCGAGCCTTTCTAACCGTTGTTTCACCTCTTCAAGGGGCTTATATGACATAGTCAAAACCTTTCTATAATTAATTGTTTTCTTTTTATAAATCAAATGTTATGATTACTTTTGGAGTTAACTGTACTTCATTATATCTAATTCATCAATAAAATTCCTAATAAATTCTATGCTTTACTCTTTTTTGTGTAAAGGTTTGATGGTAAAATATCTTTTGCATACTTTTTAGGGTAAAACTAAAGGAGGGCTATTCATGTACGTAGGTACTAAAGGTTGGTACGTATCTGAGCTAAAGAAAATCGGCATTAACAATTACGAAGGTCGTAAAATAGAGAAATATGATGCATCGACTCTTGCTAACTTATTAGAAAGTAAGCAAAAATAACCAGTATTATTACAGAGGTTAAAGCCTCTGTAATTTTTTTGTCAAAAATTCTTAACGTCAATAGTTCAAAAATCGTGATAAACTTACGAATTGTATAGATAATATAAACAGACACAAAAGATATGGGGGCATCTCAATGTTTGCAAATGCAGAAATTGGAATAGACTTAGGTACTGCAAACTTATTAATATATAGTAAAAGTAAAGGCGTCGTATTTAATGAGCCTTCTGTAGTTGCAGTTGATTCGAAATCAGGAAATGTACTAGCAGTTGGTCATGAGGCTAAAGAAATGATCGGTAAGACCCCTGCTAATATTACTTCGATCCGTCCATTAAAAGACGGTGTTATCGCAGATTATGAAGTAACAGCACAAATGTTAAGTGAAATGTTGAAGAAAGTTAGCAAGCGTGTCGGTGTTTCCATGCGTAAACCTAATGTCATTATTTGTGCGCCAACAGGATCTACATCTGTAGAGCGCCGTGCAATTGAAAATGCTGTTAAAGAATATGGTGCTAAACATGTTCACATTATTGAAGAGCCATTAGCTGCAGCAATTGGTGCTGGCTTGCCAGTTGATGAGCCTGTCTCAAACGTTGTAGTCGATATCGGTGGTGGAACTAGTGAAGTAGCTATCATTTCATTCGGTGGTGTCGTGTCAGCTCAATCCGTACGAGTTGGTGGTGACCACGTTGATGCAGCAATTATTCAATATGTTCGTAAAAACTACAACGTACTAATTGGTGAACGTACTGCTGAAACAATAAAAATGGAAATCGGTTATGCTTTAGTCGACCATGAACCTGTTATTATTGAAGTGCGTGGACGCGACTTAGTTGCAGGTTTACCAAAAACGATTACACTGGACTCTAAAGAGATCCAAGAAGCGATTCGTGAGCCATTAGAAAACATTTTAGAAGCGATTAAATCAACATTAGAAAATTGTCCACCAGAACTAAGTGGTGATATCGTAGACCAAGGTATTACAGTTACAGGTGGTGGTGCACTACTAAAAGGAATGTCTGAATGGCTTTCTAGTGAAGTAGACGTACCAGTTCACATTGCAGAAAATCCACTTGAGTGTGTAGCAATCGGTACTGGAAAGTCACTTCAAATGATTCATAAACTTCAAAAAGCATCAAAATAAAAATTAAGGTGACCTATTTTTGAGGTCACCTTTTTCTATTATCAAGCTATATGTTTTCTAAAGTATTTTATATTACTTAAGTTCATGTTGACTAATAACACACCTACAATAACTAACAAACCACCCAATACATGTGCCAACAATAACGTCTCATTTAAAAATAATACCGCTCCTATGGTTGTGAATACTGGTAATAAGTTTAAAAACACACTTGAAAGTGATGGCCCAATATCAGCAACTGCTAAATTCCATAGCATTAAGGCAATAAAAGACGGAAAAATCCCTAAATAAATAAGTCCTAACCAATGATTTATATCAGTTTGAACAAATGGATAGCCAACAAAATACCATTCGACTAACATCATCGGTAATAAAAAGACTACACCTATACTTAACATCGCGACTATACTACTATAAATTGGGAACTTATGATTATGCTGCTTGACTAGCAGTGAGTAAACAGCCCACACTATAATGGCTAACAGCATGATTAAGTCACCTGGATTAAATTGCATTGATAGCAACATGTTGATCGAACCGTTTGATAACACCCACACAGCTCCGACAAAAGATAACCCTATCCCGAATAACTGCCTCTTATTCAAGCGTTCTTTTAGAATAAAAAAGCCTAAAATAACAGCAAACATTGGTGTTGAGGCTTCAACAATTCCAGCATTAATTGCTGATGTATAATTTAACGCTAAATAAACTAATACGTTAAAAGTAACGATTCCTGTTAAAGCAAATCCAAATAATGGCTTCCAATTTTCAATCAAAACATGATTCTGCCATTTCAACTGCTTCCACGCAAAAGGAATAACTATTAATAAAGCTATAAGACAGCGGAAGAAAGTGATTGTAATTGGTGGCAAATCACTAATTGCCTTACCAACTAGTAAGTTCCCAGAAAAGATGATCACTGTAATTATTAAGAATACGTAAGAACGTACCATTTCTTCACCACCCTTACGCTATCTTAGCATGAATTAACATTTATACAAGGTTAATAGTTTCCGATTAAACCTTTCGTCATAGCGACTTTTTCACATTTTAAATAGACTAACACTCCAATGATTAAATACACTAAAGAGTTTACGATTAAAATTGACAAATCAGCAGCTGTGAAATGACTCCATGTATAACCATGAATCATGACTTCACGCACCATATCGAACCCTTTTACAAATGGTGCTAAGACTAAAAATGGCGCTATAGATAACGGCACAAACGCTAACCCCATTAAAATGAATTGAAGTATTTGTAAAAACGCACTCATCTGTTTAAAGATCACGGTCATACCTGCAATCATAAACCCAATTCCTATAATGCCAATGATCGTTAAAAATAATAGCGGAACCACAATGTGCGGTTGCAAATTTAACCACTGATTCGCTGTTAACATCGTCGTTAGAAGTAGCAGTATGACAATGACACTATTAATAAGTAAATAACCAATAAACCTCGCTAACAAGATCCTCCAAACACCGTAAGGCGACATGTATAATTGCTCTAGAGTACCTCTTGTTGCTTCAAGAGTAATCGTAAAACCAATGTTCGATAACGTCATCATCGTTAAAAACCAAAATACCATATTGACGATCCCGTATTGAATATTAGTCTCAGCATGTTGAGGATCTCCAATGACATTAATCCCGAAAAACATCGCTAGAAATATAATATAAAACGTCAAGAACATAGCTATCGTATTAGGTAAGTAACGTTTTAATTCAATAAATTCCATTCTCGCATTGGCACTAATTAGATGAACTAACGACATACTCATTTTCCTCCCTACTAATCAAGTTCATAAACACTTGTTCAAAATCAATCGTCGTCCGATCAATTTTCTCAATTTTAGTTGATGCACTTTTTAAAATGTCCATTAAGTAGTAAATGTCACCGTCTTTTTCTAGTGTCACTTCTAACTTTTGATTACTATATCTATAGATTGGAAAATGAGTTTCAATTTGTTTCAGCTGCTGATCGTTTAACTCTTCGCCTAACGATAAACAGTATGCCTTTGTCTCAAACAAGTCAATTAAATTATCTACCTTTTCATTAGTAATAACTTTGCCATGGTTAAAAATGACTGTTCTCTCACACAAGTCCTGAACGACAGGCATATCATGTGAACTTATAATAATCGTCTTGTTTTCTTTTTTTACGATTTCCTTTAGTAGCTCTCGAATTTCATAACCTGTTTCCACATCGATCCCTAAAGTTGGTTCATCTAAAAGTATAACTTCAGTATTAGCAAGTAGTGCTACAGCTATTGCCAACTTTTGTTGCATCCCTCTTGATAAACTACTTACCAACTCGTTTTCTTTATGTTTTAAGTTAAATTGATTTAATAAGTGATCAATTCTTGTTTGCACATCCTTCCTTCTAGCTCCTCTATTACCTGCGAAATATTCAAGGTTCTCCCTTACTGTTAAACGCCAATAAAGGTTTCGATTACCTTCTAATACAGCACTAATATGATTTAAGGCTTTAAGACGAGACTTCTCTACATTAGTACCTTTTATTTGTACACTCCCTTCATCTGGTTTTAACAGCCCACACATGCACTTAATTGTTGTCGTTTTACCTGCCCCATTTGGACCTAATAAACCTAAAATCTCCCCTTCATAAACATCAAAGGTTACACCTTCGATCGCTTTTACAATCTCCTTAGTTTTTCGTTTTTGATATAACTTAGATAAACCATTAACTTGAACTACACGTTTTTGTTCCATTGAATCCCCCTC
>NZ_AKIF01000105.1 GCF_000269905.1 Alkalibacillus haloalkaliphilus C5 | reverse complement strand
AGTTAGATAATCAGGCTGAGCTAGTTGTAACTGAAACTGGTGAGGGTTCAGTTATACCGATGTATAATGCTTCGTTCGATACAGAAGACTTGCACGGTTATGCTGAGATTACTCGACAAGGTGGACATGTGCTATCTTACCTCTTAAGTCGAGATCTTGACGAAGCAAATGTAAGTTTGCATGATGGAATGAATGAAGCACAACAATTATTAGAAGATCTTGATTTTGAAGATGTAAAAATGGTTGAAAGTATACAATACGATAAAGTAGGAGTATATGAGTTTGTTCATGAGCAAGATGATATACTGTATTACCCTGATAGTATTCAAGTAAAAGTGGCATTAGATGAAGGTGACATAATAGGATTAACAGCAAAAGACTATGTGTTTAATGAACAAACTAGAACAGATCGTGAATTCGAAGCGACTTTATCTGAGGAAGAAGCAACTGAACATGTTAATCAAAGTTTAGAGATTAGGGAACAGAGATTAGCTGTTATAGAAAATGATTTAGGTGAAGAAGTATTAACATATGAAATCCTCGGCACAATAGACTCCACAACTTATCGTGTATTTATTAATGCTGATGATGGTTTTGAGGAACGAGTAGAACGCATGAAACAAAGTGAAGAAGTCTATAGTTAAAGGTTTAATAGGAAAATTTAAGAAGGAAAAGGCAACTTAGCCTTTTCCTTTTTATAGTTTTTTGTCATAATAAAGTTAGCTCATACTAAAAGGGGTTAGTGAAATGATAACAGTAGGAATGAAGCTAACACTAGAAACAGTTAAAGGTGACCAAGTAGAGGAAAAGTTACATACAAAAGTGGTTGATTTCAATCGTAAAAAGAATATATGTTGATTACCCTACAAACCAAAGTACAGGCAGAACCTTTTATTTTCTAGAAAATACAAAAGTAAGGGTTTCGTTCATCAGTGATCATGATGTTGTTTATATGTATTACTCGGAAGTTAAAAGGAAGAGAAAAAAGGGAATGAATATTATAGAAATACCGTTCCCGAAAACAGAAGAGTTAATAAAGGTTCAAAGGCGTGAATATGTAAGAATTGAAACAAATTTGGACGTGGCAGTATATCCATTGGATGAAACAAAAGAAGAATTAATTTCACATACTTTAGATTTAAGTGGTGGTGGAATAGCTGTAAAAAGCATGAAACAAAGCTTCAAACCAAATGAAGAAGTTGATCTCATGCTAGTCCTACCATTTGAAGCGAATGATTATGTTTACTTGAATATTAAAGGACAAACTATTCGTTATTCTCCTCTTAAAGAAGGAGAAGGCTATAAACTTTCTATTCAATTTAATTCAATAGAAGACCACAAGAGAGAGACCATTATTAAATACTGCTTTGACCGACAATTAGAGCGACGAAGAAAACTAAAAGTTTAATTAAAACAGCTAAGAAAGGCAATTAATGGAGGAATAGTTATGAGAGTAGCAATTGATGGACCAGCTGCAGCAGGAAAGAGTACTGTAGCAAAACAAATAGCAAAGAAACTAGATTATCTTTATATTGATACTGGAGCAATGTATAGAGCACTAACTTTAGCTGCGTTACGAAACGATGTGAATTTAGAAGATGAAGAAACTTTAGCACAATTAGCATCACAAATTAAAATTTCCTTTAGACATAAAGAAGATGGGCAAGATGTTCTAATTGATGGTGATGATGTATCAGATGATATTCGTCAAAGTGATGTGACGAACAATGTATCAATCGTTGCTAAACATAAATTAGTCAGAGAGCATATGGTTGAGATGCAAAGAAAGTTGGCAGATGAAGCCAATGTTGTTGTAGATGGTAGAGACATCGGGACATATGTTCTTCCGAATGCAGAAGTGAAAATATTTTTAGTAGCCTCAGTTGAAGAACGAGCGATTAGACGTCATAAAGAAAATATTGATCGTGGTATTGCATCTGATTTAGAGCAATTGAAAGAAGAGATTGAAAGGCGTGACCAAATTGACTCGCAAAGGGAGATGGCACCGTTGACGAAAGCGGATGATGCAATTGAGATTGACACGACATCAAAATCAATTGAAGAAGTTAAAGAAAGTATCCTTTCAATCATTCAAAATTACTCTAGTTTTAAAGGAGTTTAAGTGATGTTTTATAAATTTGCTAAAGCCGTTGTTTATACAGTATTTAAATTTTTATTTAGAATTAAAATTATTGGCAAGGAAAATGTACCGAAAGAAGGTCCAGTAATTATTTGTTCAAATCATATTTCAAATTATGACCCGCCCGTTGTTGGTATAACTTGTCCTAGAGATATACACTTCATGGCAAAGGAAGAACTGTTCGAAATGAAAGGTATTGGATTTTTATTAAGGAATTTACACGCTTTTCCGGTTAAACGAGGAATGCGTGACCGTAATGCTTTAAGAAATGGTTTAGGACTTCTTGAAGATGGAGGTACTTTAGGGTTGTTTCCTGAAGGGACCCGAAGCAAAGATGGACAACTAAAAAAAGGATTAGCGGGTGCTGGTTTTTTTGCTATGCGTTCGAATGCTACGGTGATTCCTTGTGCTATTATTGGTACGTATGAAAGGTTCAAGCCTTTAAAAGTAATCTATGGACCACCGATCGAATTCGAAACATTGAAGGAAGACAAACCATCAGCACAAGAAGTTACTGATGAAATTATGGAAAATATACAATCATTAATAGATGAAAATAAAAAATGATGTTATGATTATTTTATTATTAGTTACATAGCTATTTTTTCTTTTTGAGGAAGAAGGAGGAAGAATTAAGATGACTGGACATGAAAATTTAAGTGAAAAAGTTTTAAATGTTGGTGAAGAAGTAACAGCGACAGTTGTGAAGTTAGAGGAAAAACAAGTAGTTGTTAATATAGGGGCTAAATTTGATGGGATTATTCCAATTTCTGAACTATCTCATTTACACGTTGATCATACAAATGAAGTGTTATCAGAAGGTGATGAGTTCCAAGCAGTCGTTACAAAACTAGAAGATGAAGTCATTATCTTATCTAAAAAAGCAAAAGATCATAAAATCGTATGGGAACAACTTCTTAAAGCATATGATGAAGAGGAAGTGCTTGATGCAACTGTAACAGAAGTCGTTGGAGCAGGATTAATTGTAGATGTTGGTATAAGAGGGTTTATTCCGGCATCACATATCGAGACTTTCTATGTTGAGGATTTAGAAAAGTATAAAGGAAAACAACTATCAGTCAAAATTATTGAAATTAACGACGAGCGTAACCGAGTGATTTTATCACATAAAGCAGTTGCTGAATCTGAACAAGAACGTAAAAAAGAAGAGCTGTTCAACCAACTTGAAGTAGGAAATGTCGTAGAAGGCGTTGTTCAACGTATCGCATCTTTTGGTGTGTTCGTCGACCTTGGTGGTGTTGATGGGCTAGTTCATATTTCACAACTATCTCATGATCACATTGAAAAAGCAGAAGATGTTGTAGAAGTAGGCCAAACAGTTAAAGTGAAAGTGATTACTGTTGACCGTGATACAGAACGCATTGGTCTATCCATTAAAGATTTACAACCAGGACCATGGGCAGGAGTAAAAGAGCAACTTAAATCAGGCATTGTTGTAGATGGAACAGTTAAGCGACTTGTCAACTTTGGAGCGTTTGTAGAAGTGCTCCCACAAGTAGAGGGGCTAGTTCATATTTCAGAGATTTCTAAAGACCATATTGGTACACCACAAGAAGTACTAGAGGTTGGTCAGACAGTCAAAGTGAAAGTACTAGATGTTAGTGAAGAGGAACAAAGAATATCTCTAAGTATAAAAGAAGTAGAAGAAGCAGAGGAAAGCAAAGAGATGGAAAAGTATCAAAAAGAAGATGACGAAAGTGCTTTCCAAATCGGAGACTTAATCGGTGATCAGTTAAAAGATTTTAATAAGTAATTAAAGGGGTGGCTTTAAACGCCACTCTTTTTAATCGTATATTGAATATAGTTGGACACAATAAAAGTGAATAGTGTTTAAAGGATGATAAAGATGAGGAAATCTGTAGTAGCCATTGTAGGAAGACCAAATGTAGGGAAATCAACAATCTTTAATCGGCTAGTTGGAGAGAGAATTTCCATTGTAGAAGATGTGCCAGGCGTAACACGAGATCGTATATATGCTGAAGCTGAGTGGTTAAATAACACATTTAATGTAATTGATACAGGTGGTATTGATTTAAGTGATGAACCGTTAATTGTTCAAATAAGGGAACAAGCTGAAATTGCTATAAATGAGGCTGATGTCATTGTGTTCCTTGTGAACGGTCGAGAGGGGATTACAGCAGCGGACGAAGAAGTTGCTAAAATCCTATTCAAATCAAGTAAACCAGTTGTTTTAGCTGTTAACAAAATTGATAATTATGAAATGCAAGACTTATTATACGAATATTATTCGCTAGGATTAGGTCAACCTTACCCTGTTTCAGGTACACATGGGTTAGGTTTAGGTGACGTTTTAGATGAAGTAGTTAAACATTTTCCGACAGATGTCCAATACGATGTGGATGATGAACGGATTCATTTCTCACTAATTGGACGTCCTAACGTTGGTAAATCCTCACTAGTTAACGCTTTACTCGGTGAAGATCGTGTCATTGTTAGTGATGTGGAAGGTACGACGAAAGATGCAATCGATACTGATTTTAAGCGAGAAGGTAGAGACTTCACAATTATTGATACTGCAGGCATGAGAAAGCGCGGAAAAGTATATGAATCAACTGAAAAGTATAGCGTTCTTAGAGCATTAAAAGCAATTGAACGTTCAGATGTAGTTTTAGTCGTAATCGATGCTGACACTGGTATTATTGAGCAAGATAAGAGAATTGCTGGCTATGCTCATGAAGCTGGTAAAGCAATCGTTATTGTTGTTAATAAGTGGGATACAGTTGACAGTTCACAAGATGCGATGAAGAAATTTGAAGAAGACATAAGAAAGCAATTTCAATTTTTATCGTATGCTCCAGTTGTGTTCTTATCTGCAGCAACGACAAAAAGGATTCATACATTGATCCCAAGAATAATACAAGCTAGTGAAAATCATTCAAAACGAGTGAAAACAAACTTGCTTAATGAAGTAATTGAAGACTCGTTGGCAATTAATCCTACACCTTCTATCAAAGGACAAAAACTTAAAATATTATACACGACTCAAGTAGCAACAAAACCACCAACATTTGTTGTATTTGTTAATGACCCTAGTTTAATGCATTTTACTTATGAAAGGTTTTTAGAAAATCGTATTCGTGAAGCATTTGGATTTGATGGAACACCTATTAAAATTTATGCAAGACAAAGATCTTAAAAAAGAGGTGAAAGTATGGGGAAAGTAGCTGTGTTAGGTGCTGGAAGTTGGGGCACGGCATTATCAATTGTTTTAGCCGATAATGATCATGAAGTTGCTTTATGGTCACACCGTGAAGAACAAGTTGAACAAATAAACAATAATCGTGAAAATAAACAATATTTAGAAGGCATTCAGTTAAATCAATTAATTCATGCTGATTCTAATTTAGAAAAAGTTGTAAAAGATGCTGATTCTATTTTGTTTGTAGTACCAACTAAAGCAATTAGACAAGTGTGTCAACAAGTTAAACCTTTTGTAGCAAGCGACCAAACCATTATCCATGCCTCAAAAGGGATTGAACCTGAGACTAATAAACGTATTTCTGAAATGATGGCCGAAGAATTAGGTTCTGAGCTAGGTAAAGGAATCGTCGTACTAAGTGGCCCAAGCCACGCTGAAGAAGTTGGTAGAAGACAACCAACAACTGTTACAGTGTCATCGTTACAAATAGACCAAGCTAATATTGTTCAAGATCTATTTATGAATGAGAACTTCAGAGTGTATACGAATGAAGACCTTGTAGGTGTTGAGATTGGTGGAGCATTAAAGAACATTATTGCTTTAGGTGCAGGAATATCTGACGGTTTAGGTTATGGTGATAATGCTAAAGCTGCATTAATTACGAGGGGCTTAGCAGAAATTGCCCGTTTAGGAAAACGTTTGGATGCAAACCCACTTACATTTGCTGGCCTTACAGGTGTTGGTGATTTAATCGTAACTTGTACAAGCCAACATAGCCGAAACTGGCGTGCAGGAAATATGTTAGGAAAAGGTTACAAGCTCGATGACGTATTAGATCAAATGGGAATGGTCGTTGAAGGTGTGCGTACGGCTAAAGCTGCGTATCAAATGTCTAAAAAACTAGAAGTGAACATGCCAATTACAGAAGGGCTCTATGAACTAGTTGTTAATGATAAGCCAGCTAAAGAGGTTGTCGATGATTTAATGAACCGTAGCAAAGCGGATGAGCTAGAGCATATTTCTAATGGATAGTCTAATTCATCTGTCTTAAAATAGAACAACTTCCTTTAGAATGCATATATTATTACGAATGCATACAGAAGGAGGATCAACATGAGTCAAGACTTTCAACAGTCAATTTTTGAGCACTTGAATAAGAAAGCAAATATATCGCCTGAAGAAATTGTCCAAGTGGCACAATCCGTTCAAAATGCCGATTTCTCAGATGAAAGAACTGTACGTAGGTTAGTTAAACAATTAGCAAGAGTGGCAAATAAACCGATGAGTCAACAAAAGGAAGACCAATTAGTAGAGATGATTGTTAAAAAGAGTGATTCAATAGATTACTCAACGTTACAACAGATTTTCAAAAAATAGTTATAATTTGGGCAAGAGGACTTGGCATAACAATGTTAAAATCATATGATGAAATGTAATAGAATTTTGAGCTACTTTTGAGGAAGTTAGTCATAAAAAAAGAGGTGTATGCCCCTACACCTCTTTTAACTATGTTTGGACAAGCATAAGCTTGCTATTTCATGTTATAATTTTAATGGTTTTAAACTGTGCGAAAGGAAGGCATCCCTATGTCAGAACCAATGTTAAGAATGTACATATCATTTGTCGGTATGATTCTACTATTTGTGGCAACTGGTCTAATACTGTTAGCAAGGCATAAGTTAACAGGAATTGTTAGTGGAGTTGTTGCAGCCATAGCCTATATTTGTATGTTAGTTGGCGGTTTTATAATCTTGTACATCGTGTTTAGCGGGCCTACCCCGCCGTAGAAGGAGGCGAGTACACCATGAAATTAAAAATCATAACTTTATTAACTTTTACCGTATTATTATCCGGTTGTTTGTATCCCAATGAACGTATGCAAGAGAATCAGGCTACAAACGATGAACAATTAGCGGCTGTGCAACAAGCTGTGGAAGAGTTTAGTGAACGGAATAATGGTATTTTACCAATCCAGACACGAGACCAAGACACACCTTTGTTTATTAAGTACCCAGTCAATTTTAATTCTCTAAAAGAAGAAAATATTCTTGGTGAGACACCAGGTAATGCTTACGAACAAGGTGGCTATTATTCATATGTTATTGTAGATCCGCGAGAAGAACCGACAGTACAAGTTTCAGATGTACGGGTAACGCAAACGTTAAGGTCAATTAATTATGAAATTAATGTTTATCGTAACAATGCAGGTAACCCTCCATATGGTGAGTCGTTAGGAAATGGTTTATTTACTATTAATGAAGACCGCGTCAACTTAAGAGAGGAACCTAATGTCACTAGCCCATATACTGGACAAGAGCTTGATGTCGTCATGACAACACAAGGTGAAGCTGTTGTAGATTATCGCCCTGATGTTTATCAATTAATGGAAAGTGAAGATATCGATCATTATGATGAAGATTTACGGTATTTACTAATCGAACATTATCCAATTGTCCCTGCATTTTCTCCTGAAATGTATCTAGAAGATGGGCAAATTGTTCTAAAAGAAGGCATAGTAACTGAATAAACTTTCATAAGGTTAAATAGAGATTCTATTATTATTTTTTAGAATCTCTATTTTTTTATATTTTTAAGTCATATTTGATTAGGACAACGACATAAATTAGTAGTGCCAAATCATAACAAGTGGTCGATAAATGGATCAGGTCGGAGGGATAAAATGGAAAAGTTTAACGTGTTTCATGACATATCGAGACGGACTAACGGGGACATTTATTTAGGAGTAGTTGGAGCAGTGAGAACAGGTAAATCAACGTTTATCAAACGCTTTATGGATCTCGTTGTTTTACCAAACATCGTTGATGAGCAGGAAAGAGAAAGAGCAAAAGATGAACTTCCTCAAAGCGCTGCAGGTCGAACAATTATGACAACTGAGCCTAAATTCATTCCGAATCAAGCTGTAGAAGTAGCTGTTGAAGAAGGGTTAGATGTTCGCGTACGTTTAGTCGATTGTGTTGGGTATACTGTTACTGGTGCTCAAGGTTTTGAAGATGAAAACGGACCAAGAATGATTCATACTCCATGGTATGAAGAAGCAATCCCATTTCATGATGCAGCGGAAATGGGTACAAGAAAAGTAATTCAAGAACATTCAACAATTGGGATTGTAGTAACAACTGATGGTTCATTCGGTGACATCCCAAGAGATGATTACGAAGAAGCTGAAAGGCAAGTTGTAGATGAATTAAAAGAAGTTGGTAAACCATTTATCATGGTTTTAAACTCTAGCCAACCACATTCACCTAATGCAAACTTACTAAGAGATGAACTTGCAGAAGAATATGATATTCCAGTACTACCGGTGTCAGTTGAAAATCTTCGAGAAGATGACGTTAATAACATTTTACGCGAAGCTTTATATGAGTTCCCTGTACTTGAAGTCAATGTTAATTTACCAAGTTGGGTAATGTCATTAAAAGAAGACCATTGGCTACGAAAACAGTTCCAAGAAGCGATTCAAGACACAGTTCAAAACATTAAGCGTTTAAGAGATGTTGATCGTGTTGTAGGTGAATTCCATGGTTATGAATTCATTACTGAAGCGCGAATGGCTGGAATGGAAATGGGCGAAGGTGTTGCAGAGATTGACTTACACGCATCAGATGAATTATATGATCAAGTATTAAATGAAATTGTTGGAGAAGAAATTAGAGGCAAAGACCACTTGTTAGAGCTTTTACAAGATTATACTGATGCTAAAAGAGAGTATGACCAAGTCTCTGATGCACTATCGATGGTTAAACAAACAGGCTATGGAATTGCTAGTCCTTCATTAGAAGATATGCGATTAGAAGAACCTGAGATTATTAGGCAAGGCTCACGATTTGGGGTAAGGCTGAAAGCGGTAGCGCCTTCAATTCATATGATCAAAGTTGATGTAGAATCAGAATTCGCACCAATCATTGGTACTGAGAAGCAAAGTGAAGAGCTTGTGAGATACTTAATGCAAGACTTTGAAGAAGATCCATTATCTATTTGGAAGTCTGATATTTTTGGCCGCTCATTAAGTTCAATTGTTAGAGAAGGAATCCATGCTAAGTTAACATTAATGCCAGAACATGCTCGTTATAAATTAAAAGATACTTTAGAGCGTATCATTAATGAAGGTAGCGGTGGTTTAATCGCTATAATTTTATAAAATATCATTAAAATGCGAGTGACCTAATAAGTCACTCGTTTTTTGTGTTCAACTTCAATTTGTCAATAATGTCATTAAATGACATGCGAAAGTAGTCAAGAATACCTAAAAAAACCGAAAAAACGTTGATTTGATGCAATTTCGTGTTGAAACAGCTCAAAGCATGTGATAATATGCAGTTACATCAACTAGAAAAATATGCTACTGATGAACCAAATTGCTTCAAAACACTGATGGAGTGCGTATTTGTTGCATTTTCCATGTATCTTTGTTTAAATCTTGGTAACAATGTTAGTAGTTTGAATGTTTGAAACTTGCAACAATTTAGTCATCTCTGTGATTAACTTTTGCTTTAAAGTTAATCAGCCTAAAGTAAAAGTTAAATAATATTAATACCTTTTGAAGGAGGTGAAAAACATGAACAAGACAGATCTAGTCAATGCTGTAGCTGAAAACGCTGACCTTTCAAAGAAGGATGCTTCAAAAGCTGTAGATTCAGTATTCGAAGCAATTACTGATTCTTTAACAAAATCTGAAAAAGTACAACTTATCGGATTTGGTAACTTTGAGGTACGTGAGCGTTCTGCACGTAAAGGACGTAACCCTCAAACTGGTCAAGAGATTGATATTCCTGCAAGCAAAGTACCTGCGTTTAAACCAGGTAAAGCCCTTAAAGATGCAGTTAAATAATTGATACATAGGGCAGTTAAAAGAGGGGGGACAACCCCTCTTTTTTAATGTAACTTATACGTTACGAATTTTTAACTCTGTAGATTAGATAAAATAGCGGAAAAGTGCTAAAATACATACAGGAGAGATATTAAACCTATTTAATTAGGTTAAAAAGG